>JAFOYI010000005.1 GCA_017391425.1 Clostridia bacterium
CAAACGGCAAGGGTGATGAGCTTACTGCTTCTATGGAAAATTATATTTTTTCCGGAGGGGTTTACGGAACACGGGAGAATAACTTAAGCGTTATGGGCACAAAAGGAGATTCTAATAAATTTGCGTTGCAATTGATTTTTTTGCCGTATGAAAATATGAAAATTAAATATCCTGTTTTGCAAAAGCATAAATATCTTACGCCGATTTTTGAGGTTGTGAGGTGGATTTCTTTTGTATTTAAGGGGAATTATGAAGCAAGAATTAACGATGTTAAATACTTTAATTCTATATCGGATTCAAAAAAACAGGAAATCGATATAATGCTTAAAAAACTTGGCTTAAGGGAAGATATATAATGAAGATACTTATAACCGGCGCAAAGGGCTTTGTAGGGAAAAACCTTTGCGAAGCGCTTAAAAATATCCGTGACGGTAAGGACAGAACACGGAATATTAAAATAGACGAAATTTTCGAATACGATATAGATACCGAAAAAGCGTTGCTTGACGGCTTCTGCGAAAAGGCGGACTTTGGGTTTAACCTTGCTGGTGTAAACAGACCTAAGGACAACTCGGAATTTATAGAGGGCAATTTCGGTTTTGCAAGCGAATTGCTGGGAGCCCTCAAAAAGCACAATAATAAATGCCCCGTAATGCTGTCTTCTTCCATTCAGGCAACCCTAATAGGCCGCTACGACAGCGATTACGGCAGAAGCAAAAAAATGGGAGAGGAACTGTTTTTTAAGTATTCCGAAGAAACGGGAGCCAAGGTGCTTGTGTACCGTTTTCCGAACCTGTTCGGCAAATGGTGCAGACCGAATTACAACAGCGCTGTTGCCACATTTTGCAATAATACAGCAAACAATTTAGAGATAACCGTAAACGACCGCAATACAAGGCTTGAGCTTTTATACATAGACGATTTGGTTACAGAAATGCTTGACGCTCTTGAAGCAAAAGAGCATCACTGCGAATTTGACGGAATAGACACCGTAATTACCGAGAACGGAAAGTACTGCGCCGTACCGACCACACACAAAGTGACCCTCGGTGAAATCGCGGATTTATTGGAGCGGTTTAAAAATCAGCCGAAAACGCTTTTAATGCCCGAAATCCCGAACAATTCATTTGCCAAAAAGCTGTATTCCACCTACCTTTCGTATTTACCGGGGAGTAAGGTCAGCTTTCCGCTTAAAATGAATATTGACGAACGCGGCAGTTTTACGGAGCTTCTTAAAACAGAGAATTGCGGACAGTTTTCCGTTAATATCTCAAAACCCGGAATTACAAAGGGTCAGCACTGGCATAACTCTAAGTGGGAGTTTTTTATTGTGGTGTCGGGTCACGGGCTTATTGAGGAAAGAAAGATAGGCAGTGACGAGGTTTTGCGCTTTGAGGTTACGGGTGAAAAAATAGAGGCAATACATATGCTCCCCGGTTACACCCACAATATAATAAATCTTTCGTATACGGAAGACCTTGTAACTCTTATGTGGGCAAACGAGCAGTTTGACCCGAGCCGCCCCGATACTTATTTTGAGAAGGTTTAAAATGCAGGATATATTTGAAAATTTAAGTCCCGAACAAACAGCTCTGCTCAACCTTATTTCAAATAATCTGTTCGGTACCGAAAAACCGATACCGGAGGATTTAGATTACAATAAGCTTTTAAAAGAGAGCAAGCTGCAGGCAGTAACGGCAGTCGCCTTAAAAAATATGGGGCTGCCAGAAAGCTCAAGGGAAAAGAACGCAGTGTTAAACTGTATGTCTTTAAACGCAGGGATATTTTCGCATCACACACTGCTCCATAGCATAATGGAAAATGCGGGTATACCTTATACGGTTTTAAAGGGTGCGGCGTCCGCACACTATTACCCCGACCCTATATTCAGGGCAATGGGTGATGTGGATTTTCTTGTAAAAAAGGAAGATATTGGAAGAGCAACCGAGGTCTTAAAAGAAAACGGCTTTAAACCGTGGGAAGAAGAACATATCTGCCATATAGTATTCCGTAAGGATAAAATACATCTTGAGATGCATTTTGAGCCGGCAGGCGTGCCGAACGGCAAAGCAGGCGAAATAATACGGGAATATATCTCCGATATGATAGAAACCTCAGAGCTTGTAAAGACTGAGCTTTGCACATTTGTTAATCCCGATAAATTCCATCACGGGCTCATAATGCTTTTGCATATGCAGCATCATTTACTGTCCGAGGGGATAGGGCTTCGCCACCTGTGCGACTGGGCGGTATTTGTAAATTCATTTAAGAACAATGAGTTTGAGACGCTGTTCAAAGAAAAACTGCAAAAAGCCGGACTTTGGAGCTTTGCCCGAAATATAAGTCTTGCGGCGAGCATAAGCATAGGACTGCCGATACAGGAATTTATGGGTGACGATACAGGCCTTGCAAAAGCCGTTGCAGAAGATATACTTTCAGGCGGAAATTTCGGCAGTAAGGATAAAAGTCGTTCGGGCGAAGGTCTGTTTATTTCCAACAGAGGTAAAGACGGAGTAAACCGTTCAAGACCTGTTCAGTTTATTCTCTCGGTAAATCAAATAATATATACCAACTGGAAGATAACCAAAAAGGCAAAAATCCTTTTACCGGCAGGTTGGGCATTTTGGGGAATAAG
>JAFOYI010000054.1 GCA_017391425.1 Clostridia bacterium
ACAATGTCTGAGTTAACGGCGTCACGGTAGTCGCCCGCATAAATCGAGCAAGCGCCGCAGAAGGGAGTACCCTGTCTTATATCGAGCGCTTCGCCCAAAGCTTTTTCGTTATTGATATCTATCATAACGATTTCCGAGGCGAGCCCCATTACCGTGAGTGTGTAGGCGATTGTAGAGCCGACACTGCCGGTCCCGATGATTGAGATTTTGTTCATAATGCACCTTCCCTAATTTACATAGTTTACATTATTATAGCATCATTCGACATTTAATGCAAATACAGTTTTTAAATATCGGTAATGTATTTATCGATATAATGTATCTCTAATAAAACCGACTGTAATATACAGCCGGTTTTTGGTTAATTTAACATGCAATGCTTAATTAAAAATAAATTGTATGCGAGGTTGTGAAAATTTCTCCCGAAGCTACTTCGTTTATTCCCTCTTTTTCGGTTATAGCATAAGTGCAGTCAACCATAGGCTGAATACCGCACCAAGGCTCCATGCATATGTAGCCTGCTCCCGGTTTTGTCCATAAAAGGAAATAATCGCAGTCGGGGAACGAAACGGTAGCTGACTTTCCGGTTTTGCGGTTTCTGAGAGTTGCGGAGCGTGACTTTAAATCCTTGAAAACAAGTGCGTCAACCGCAAAATATTTATAGTAAAGCGGCAGGGTGTCTGTCTCCTTAATCACGGGAGTCGTGCTGTGAGCTATAAGATTTCCGTCAAGGTCGTGTGCATAAAGGGTTTCCTTTTTTTCGAATATTACATCGTAGTCCTCTATACCCTCGGGGCAGGCATATGCTTCGTGAGAACCGATAGACATATACATAGTATCGTTTGATGTGTTTTTGACGGAATATGTAACTTTGATTGCGGTTCCGCAAAGCGCATACTTTATGCGCAGTTCAAAGCTCCAAGGATAGGATTTTAATGTTTCTTCATCGCTTTTAAGCAGAAATACAGCGGAGCTTTCTGTGACTTTTTCAACCTCAAATTCTTTGAATTTTGCAAAGCCGTGCTTATTAAGCGTGTATTCCTTACCGTTATAAGTGAATTTATCGTCCTTAAGTCCGCCGCATATCGGGAAAAGTACGGGAGCCTTTCCTGTCCAAAAGGCAGGGTCGCCGCTCCAAAGTCTGTCCTCGCCGTTTACCTTTATGCTGTTTAACTCTGCGCCTAAAGTATTGATTTCGGCGGTTATACTGTCGTTTTTAATTGTTACCATATAAATCTCTCCTTTTTTAGAATTATATACCACCGAAGGACTGTTTGCAACAACTTTTTAACCCATTTACGGCGCACGGCATAAAATGTTTTGAAGGAGGGGCATAAATGGATAAATCACTTATTGAAAAATACAAAAATGAAATGATGATGCTAAAGAAAAAGGCGGATTTTAAGGCTGCCGCTGTAAATACTCCTCAACAGGGCTATTACGAGGAAGGCAGGCAGGATATACCGGACGACGCTTCGGATGAAAACGGAAGACTCATTGCTATGGTAACCTATACCGACAGGATATATCCCGTAAAGAACGCAAGGGTTACGGTGTTCACGGGATCTCCTGAAAATATGCAGATAGTGGGGACTGCCGTTACGGACGAAAGCGGAAAAACCGGGAAATTTGAGCTTCCCGCTCCGCTCAGGAGCCTTTCACAGCAATCGGATCCCTCTGCACTTCCGTATGCGCTTTATAATATGATGGTGCAGTCTGACGGATTTCTTGATAACATACATCTTAATATTCCTGTTTTCAGGGGCGTTACTTCGGTTCAGCGTTCGGACCTGACGCCGATAAGTGTTGCCGGCGGCAGAACAGAACCTATAATTTTCAACGAATTTTCGTCTTACGAGCTTTAGGGGGTGTAATTATGCCTACCGTAATACAACCGGTCATACCCGAAAGCATAAGGGTGCATTTGGGTTCGCCGTCATCTAACGCCGAGACCGTAACCGTACCTTTTGTAGACTACATTAAAAATGTTGCCTCAAGCGAAATATACCCTACATGGCCCGAAAATGCACTGAGAGCAAATATTTATGCCATTATAACATTTGCGCTTAACCGCATTTATACCGAGTGGTATCCGTCCCGTGGGTATGATTTCGATATAACAAATTCAACACAGTACGATCAGGCATATGTTCCTAATCGGGAGATTTTTGAAAATATTAATGATATTGTAAACGATATATTTGATGAATATGTTGTGCGAAACGGCAGTATACAGCCGCTTTTCACCCAGTTCTGCAACGGAACAACATCTACCTGCAACGGTCTTTCGCAGTGGGGGACAGTGTCTCTTGCCGAACAGGGGCTGACGCCTTATGAAATTTTGCAGAGGTTTTACGGAGAGGATATAGGAATACTTACTGATACGCCGGTGGAAAGCGTGGGAGAATCCTACCCCGGCGAGCCGCTGAGACTCGGTGATGATTCGAACAGCGTTAAAATAATACAGACCGAGCTTAACCGAATATCGGACAATTATCCCGCAATTCCCAAAATAAGGCTTGAAAACGGACTTTTCGGCGTTGATACCGAAAATGCGGTAAGGGCATTTCAGGAAATATTCGGTCTGCCCGAGAACGGTACTGTTGATAAAGCTACTTGGTACAGAATAAAACGGTATTATAACGGAGTTAAAAGACTTGCGGAGCTTTCGGCTGAGGGAGTTACGGAAGAGGAGGCAAGTCTTCCTTATGCATTTGTGCTTTCTGCCGGTATGCAGGGGCTTTATGTAAGGGCGCTCCAGTATTATCTTGATACGGTAGCGTACGCCAATCCGCAGCTTGATATGGTGCCCGTAACCGGTATATTTGATGAACCTACCGTAATGGCGGTAGAGCAGTTTCAGCAGTATTACGGACTGCCCGTAACGGGGGTTGCGGATAATGCGCTTTGGAATATTTTGAACCGTGAATACCGTTTGGCGGTCGAGTCGTTTCCTGCGGGGTACGAGGGAGAACGGGCAAAGATTTACCCCGGTTATGTGTTAAGCGAGGGAATGAGAGGCGACAGCGTAAGTGACTTGCAGACATATCTTTCGTATATCGGCAGCGTTTACCCCGAAATACCGGAAATTCCCGTTACGGGATATTTCGGAACGCAGACAAGGGACGCAGTATATACATTTCAACGGCTTTTCGGTCTTCCGCAGAGCGGACTTGTGGGAGTCAACACCTGGAACACAATAGCACAGGAGTATAATGCGCTTATAGGCGAAAATTACAATGAATTTTTTTAAGGCTTCTGGAGATACTTAAATCGGGTGATAGTATGTCCGGAATGACTTCCGATTATGAGCTTTTAAAAATTTCGGGTAAGCTTGAAAATGATATTGCGCTTTTTAAGGAAATATTCAAAAAAGACGCAGTGCTCAGAATGAAACGCTTAAGGGTGCGCAGTGTGTACGAATATGACTGCGCCCTCTTTTATATGGACGGAATGGTAAATTCCGAAATTCTGAACGAATCGGTTGTAAGACCGATTTTGCTTGTTGAAAACGAGCGTACCGATATTCCGTTTACCGACTATATTTGCGAGCAGGTGCTTTTTGCAAGCGAAAATAAAACTACCGATAATGTGGCGGATATGCTCAGGGCGGTTATGTACGGAGATACGCTTTTGATAATAGACGGCTGCACGGACGCCGTGACAATAAATACAAAGGGCTGGAAAACCAGAAGTATAAGCGAGCCTGAAAACGAGCGGATACTCGAAGGACCGAGAGAGGGCTTTAACGAGGCGGCGCTGCCTAATTTGGCACTTATAAGGCGCAAGCTTTTAACTCCGGATTTTTGCACAGAAATGATACGGGTCGGCAAACG
>JAFOYI010000055.1 GCA_017391425.1 Clostridia bacterium
GATCTGAACTCCGCAGTATATACTACGGCGGAGGGTGAAATCAAAAAGTTTCAAGACGCTGTTTCGGTTTATACAAAAAACACAAGGGAGCTTATTGATGAACTCACCAAAACCGCAGGAAAGAAAAACGCCGAAATTTTGGAAGGCCATCTTGTAATGCTTAACGACACGTTTATGCTTTCTCAGGTTAACGACAGTATAGCGAGCGGTAATACCGCAGTAAAAGCCATTGATTCGGTATGCAACAGTTTTTACGATATGTTTTCGGCGGTTGACGACGAAATGATGAAGCAAAGAGCTTCAGACATACTCGACATTAAGAACAGCATTATAGATATTCTTTACGGCGATAAGGGTATTGAAATAGAAAAGGTTCCTAAAGGTTCAATACTTATTGCTAAGGATTTTACGCCGTCTATGACCTCACGCATTAACCGTGAAAATGTTTATGCCGTAATTGCCGAAGTCGGTTCGGTTACATCTCATTCTGCTATTCTTGCAAGAGCTATTGACATTCCTGCCGTTCTAAGCGTAAAAAATGCATCGTCGCTTATTAAAGACGGCGATTTGCTTGCCATTGACGGAAGTAAGGGCAAAATTTATTTTGAGCCCGATAAAAAAACAGTTGAGGAATACGAAAAAAAGCGGGAAAATTATTTTGAAGAAAAGAAATCGCTTACCGAGTATTTCGGCAGGCCGACAGTAACCAAAAGCGGAATTAAAAAAGCTGTTTACGGTAACATCGGCAAACCTGAGGACGCCGAAAATGTTCTTCATAACGGCGGAGAGGGAATAGGACTTTTCAGAACGGAATTTCTTTTTATGGACAGACCTTCCTTGCCGTCGGAGGAAGAGCAGTTTGAGGCATATTCCACCGTCGCCAAAACAATGGGCGAAAAGGAAGTAATTATCCGTACCCTTGATATAGGCGGCGATAAGGCCGTGCCTTACCTTGAAATTCCCCGAGAAGATAACCCGTTTTTGGGCTACCGTGCAATCAGATATTGCCTTGACAATCCCGATATTTTTAAGGTTCAGTTAAGGGCGCTTTTGCGTGCGGCATATTTCGGAAATATTAAAATTATGCTGCCGCTTATTACCGATGTTAAAGAGGTTGAAAAATCAAAGCAACTGATTGCGGAATGTGAAACCGAGCTTGAAAACGAGGGTGCCTTATTTAAGAAGAATGTTCCGCTCGGCGTTATGATTGAAACCCCTGCGGCGGTGCTTATTGCCGATGAATTGGCAAGCATTACCGATTTCTTCAGTATCGGCACAAATGACCTTACGGGATATGTAATGGCGGTAGACCGAGGAAACGGGAAGGTTTCGGAGCTTTATGATGTTCAAAAGCCGGCAGTGCTTAAAGCCATAGAAATGACAGTTAAATGTGCTAAAAGCGCAGGCATACCCGTAGGTATGTGCGGTGAAGCGGCGGCAGACGGCACGCTTATCCCAAAACTTATTGAATGGGGACTTGATGAGTTTTCGGTATCGCCTAATTTGATTTTAAAAACACGCAAGGCAATTTGCGAATTCAACTGAATACACTTCCAAAAAGCTAATTTCATGGTAAAGAATTGAATAAATTGTTCGACTAAAGGGACTTGAATCTGGGAAGCAAATATTCCTTGAATTTGAGTTCCTTTTTCTTATGTTGGATATAAGAAATGAGTTTGGCATTAGATACCGTTAAACTTTTTACGGTAACAAATAACCGGACGGAAAGCTTTTTCCGTCCGGTTATTCTATACCTCTTATTAGGGGAATATTATATTACGCCGTTCTTACAGGTTTTAATCCACCGATTTCATGGATTCAACCATATCGATTTTTTTAAGTCTCGGTGATAAGGCAAAGTTGACTATAACGGTAAATAAAACTGTAATTACAGCCGCATAAAAGAAAGAAACGGGGTAAATCTTTCTTCCGAACATAACCATTTCAATTTCCGCAGTAAGTACCACATACTTGCATAAGAATATCCCGAGTACAAGACCCAATACAGTACCTATAATGCTTAAAATATAGGTTTCACGGCATACATAGCTGTTGACTTCACGGTCATAAAATCCAAGCACCTTTATAGTGGCGATTTCTTTAGTTCGCTCGCTTATATTTATGTTTGTGAGATTGTAAAGCACAACAAACGCAAGCATACCGGCAGATAATATCAGTACCAAAACAATATAGTTAATGCTTTTTATCATATTGCTGAAGCTTTCGATTACACTTGATGAAAACGATGCGCTTGAAACACCGTTAAGCTTAAGCAGCTTCTTCATAGCGTCATCCTGCGCTTTTTCATCAACGCCCGACTTTACCAATGCAGTTGAATAAATCGGAGTTTCTTCGAAGTGGGTCTGATAGCAGTCGGGCGTCATATATACAAAGCTGTGAATGTAGTTTTCACAAACTCCGCCGACCTTAACTTCGGAAGTCTTACCGCTTTTTGTTTTTAAGGTAACGGAGTCGCCTGCCTTTATCCCGTGAAGAGAAGCAAATTTTTCTGTTATTATAACGCTTTCGTCGGTAAGCTTTAAAGGTTTTTGACTTTTGCGTTCCCTTAGATTTACAAATTCCTTGAAATCCGAAACATCAGACGGAACATAAATGTTTATTTCAAAGTCTTCGCCGGAATCTGCAATTTTTCCTGTTTGTGCGTAAATAAAAAGTGAATCGTTAAAGTTTTCATTGATGTATAACTTTGCTTCTTCGGTATCACTGTCGGATAACTCAACGCTCAAATCGTAGAGCTGCAAATTTTCGTACTGCTCAGGCACAATAGCGCCTATGGCGTCCTTAAGTCCGAAACCTGTCAGCAGAAGTGCGGTACAGCCTGCAATTCCTATAACTGTCATTAAAAAGCGCTTTTTGTAACGGAAAATATTGCGTGCCGTTACCTTGTGGGTAAACTTCATTTTTTTCCAGATAAACGGTACTTTTTCAAGTAATATTCGTTTTCCGCTTTTAGGTGCCTTAGGCAGCATTAAAAGCGAGGGAACTTCCCGCAGGTTTGAAATTACGGCGGCAAGAGTTGAAACAAGAATACACAATACCGCCGCTCCGTATGCACTGAGTGAAATTCCGGCATTAAATGCAAGCTTGATTTCGGGCAGTCTGTACATTATGTGATATACATTTATAATAACTGTCGGGAGAAGATAAAGTCCTATTGCAAGACCCACCGCACCGCCGAGAATTGCGGCAACTCCCGAATAAATCAGATATTTTGATGTGATGGCAACCGACGAATAACCGAGCGCCTTAAGCGTTCCTATTTCCGTGCGTTGTTCATCAACCATTCTGGTCATTGTGGTAAGCGCAACAAGGGCTGCAACCAAAAAGAAGAAAACAGGGAAGACCTTTGCTATTGAATTGACCTTTTCGGCATTTGAAGATAGAGAAACAAAGCTTACCGATGTATCACGGTCAAGTATGTACCATACGGGTTTTTCAATACGGCTTACAGCCTGTTGCTTTAGCTCCTCAGCAAGCCCCATCTGTATCGCAGCTTGACCTTCAGGCGTGGCAAGAACGGTTTTTTCGGCGATTTCGGTAAGTTCTTCATATCTTTTGTTTTCTCTTACTTTAGCCAGATTTTTAAGCGAGCTTACGGCTTTATTACGAAGAGTTTCGTATTCGTCATAAAATGTATTAAGAGCCGAGGCGCCTTTAAGCGTAAGATAAATATCTGTATAGTAATCCGTTGTAAATGTTTGATACCCCGTAAAAAGAACAAGCGAGATTTTACCGTTTCCGATATCTGTGGTTTCCTTTTCGACAGACATATACATCGGACTTTCGGCAACGCCTACGACCGTAAGCGACTTTACCGAAATAGCGTCCGAAGACTCAGGATTAAGCTCATAAACCGTTCCGAGCGCAGGCTGTGATAAAAACGGATTAGGCACAAGCGCCAGACACTCAGTTTCGTTTTGCGGATACCGTCCTTCTTTAAGGGTAGTATTATTAACTCCGCCTTTATTATTGAGCGAATCCTCGTCACAACCGAAAATTCTTGCGACGCTGTCATTGCCGTCGCTGTTTTTTATAAGTGCGTCCTTTACTTTATAAAGAGCGGCACTTTCAACATAGCTTTCGGATTTTACAGCGTCAAGATCTTCGCTCGTAAGACCGCCGGTAGACTTGATATTAATATCCATAAAACGGTCGCTGTCATAATAATCATCTATTGTACGGTAAAAATCGGGTGCGGTTGACAAAAGACCTGCTAAAAACCCAACCCCGAGCGCTGTAATGGCAAAAATTGCGGCAAAACGCCCGAAGCTTCCCCTTATTTCTCTCAGAACGGTCTTAAATAATGTTTTCACTACCATTCTATCCTTTCAGCAGGCAACGGATTTTGATTTACGGCGTTTTCCGTAACCTTGCCGTTTTTGATTTTTATTACACGGTCCGCCATTCCGCAAATTGCCTGATTGTGTGTTATGACTATAACCGTTTTTCCGGTACTTTTGCAGGTGTCATACAAAAGCTTTAATATTGCTTTTCCCGTATTGTAGTCAAGTGCGCCTGTCGGTTCGTCACAGAGTAAAATTTTCGGATTCTTCGCCAATGCACGGGCAATAGATACCCTTTGCTGTTCACCGCCGGAAAGCTGAGCAGGGAAGTTATTAATCCTGTCTTTAAGTCCGACGCTTTCAAGCGCTTTTTCCGGGTCTAAAGGATTTTTGCATATTTCGGTTGCAAGCTCCACATTTTCTTTTGCGGTGAGATTTTGAACAAGGTTGTAAAATTGAAATACAAAGCCAACATCGTATCTTCTGTACTCTGTAAGTCGGTGGCGGTTAAAGGCGCTCACCTCGTCAGAATCGAGGATTATTTTTCCGCTGTCGCATTTATCCATTCCGCCTAACATATTAAGAACAGTGGTCTTGCCGGCTCCGGACGGTCCGACTATAACAATAAATTCTCCCTTTTCGGCAGAAAAGGTTATACCGTCTGCGGCACGGGTGATATTTTCGCCGTTTTTATAGAATTTGCATACATTTTCAAAGCAAATATAACTCACTGAATTTCCTCCATTTTCCTTCTTTCGGTTTATTTTAGCATAATTTTGACCTGATTTTAAGTATAAAATATTAATTTTTGCTTAAGAAAGTCTAAAGGTTTTGTTTTGTCCGTTTACAAAAGCGGTATGTATCCGTTATAATGAATCTGTATTTAAAAAACAGGATTGATAAAATGGGAACTAAAAGAAAAAAGAAAAATAAGGGCGGCAAAATTTTTTTAACCTTTTTGACTGTTTGTCTTTTGATTTCAGTATCGGCTCTTTGTTTTTGGGGTTATAATAAGCTTATAGATAACGGCAATTTCTTATTGCCGCAGATGAATTATTCTTCGGAAGCCGAGCATATAATTTCCGAGGCGGAGCATACACCGGACGGCGACACTTTAGAGAAAAATAAAACGGTTTACAGTTTCCCGCAAATAATGTGAGCGAGGCTGAAACGATAAAGCCGTCAAATAAATCCAAGCTTTTAAGCGTTCAACACATTTGTCAGAGGGATAACTGGCCTACCGGATGCGAAAGTGTTTCTGCTGTAATGGCGCTGAATTATGCCGGTATCGATATATCGGTAGACGACTTTATTAACAATTACCTTGAAAAAACAACTGCTCCGTTTAATCCAAATCTTTCTTTCGGCGGAAGTCCGTATGATTCGGGCGGTTGGGGTTGCTATTCTCCTGTAATTAAAAATGCGCTTGATAAAATATTGAACGGCACCGAACATTCGGCAGAGCTGTTAATCGGTGTGCCGGCAGAAACCCTTTGCGCAAGATATATCGATAACGGAATACCGGTTATTTTCTGGGCTACTATTAATATGGCAAAACCTACGCTCAGTCCCGATAAATGGAATTTCGGCGGTGAGACTATCGATTACTGGGTAATACCTGAGCATTGCTTAGTGCTTGTGGGTTATGATGAAAATAATTATATTTTTTGCGACCCGTGGAAAAGGGACAAATTAACCTATTATTCAAAAGAAAAAACCGTAACGGCTTACAAAGGCCTGTATTCACAGGCAATAATAATCAAATAGTTTTAAATCCTTTGCAAATTTGCAAAGGATTTAAATTTTTTGCGCTTTTTCGGTTGCCAATATTATTATTTTGTGGTATTATAAATTGAATATATATATTTAAGGGGTTGATTGCATGGCGGACAGTCGTGCAATAGGTATTTTTGACTCGGGGCTCGGCGGTCTTACTGTCGCAAGGGAAGTAATAAGCCGTCTTCCTAATGAGGATGTGGTTTATTTCGGTGACACGGGGCGTGTTCCTTACGGCTCAAGAAGCCGTGAAACAATAAAAAAATATGCCTCGCAGGATGAACGCTTTTTACTTAAACATAATGTTAAGCTTATTATAGCGGCATGCGGTACGGTTTCATCGGTTGCGGCAGATGCCGCAAAGGATTTGCCTGTTCCTTATTTTGAAATGGTTACACATGCGGCAAAAGCGGCTGTATCTGCTACAAAAAGCGGAAAAATCGGTGTTATTGGTACGGCGGCAACGGTAGGCAGCGGGAGCCATAAAAGAGAAATTTTAAAGCTTTTGCCCGATGCTGAAGTGACTGCTTGCAGCTGCTCGCTCTTTGTTCCGCTTGTAGAGGTCGGCTGGTATTCCGCAGATGACATTGTGGTAAAAGAAACGGTGAAGCGTTATTTGACGCCGATAATTAACGCAGGATGCGATACGCTTATACTCGGTTGTACGCATTATCCCGTGCTTCAAAGCGTAATCGGAGAGGTTTTAGGCGATAATGTAACGCTGATAAATCCGGGCATTGCCGTGGCGAGTGCCGTTAAAGATTTTCTTATTTCAAACGGCACTTCGAATGAAAACGGATTTTCAGGTAATCACGAATTTTTCGTTACCGATAAACCGGATTCTTTTAAAACGCTTGCGGCGGTGCTTCTCGGTGAAAAAATAAATGAGGATAAGGTAAAACAGGTGGAGCTTGACAGTTTATGATGAAGGATGTAATTATTAATATAAAAGGCTGTCAGGGTCTTGATGACGAGGTTGATACAATAGAGCTTACAACCGACGGACGGTTCGGCAAAAAAAACGGCAGTTATTATATGACTTATGACGAAAGTGCGATGCTCGGACTTGAAAATGTTAAAACTTCACTGTATATAAAGCCAGGCAACACTGTAATTCTGCAACGCTCGGGCGATGTGGAAAGCCGTCTTGTAGTTGAGGAGGGTAAAAGAAGTACCTGCTATTACAACACTCCGCAAGGCGAACTGCTTATAGGCATTTTCGGCGAATCCGTTAAAACGGAGCTTGACGGAAACGGCGGAAAAATTCATATGAAATATACTATTGATTCAAATTTAAACCTGATTAGCCGTAATACGGTGGATATTTTGGTAAAAGGAGCAGAATAAATGTCAGTTTTGGTAGCAAAAGCAAAGCAACAGGTGACTTCCTGTATTACAGACGCCGCAAATGCGGCAATAGAAAGCGGTGAACTTGCAAGTACAGAGCTTTCCGATTTTTCGGTTTCAGCTCCTGCAAGCAGAGAACACGGCGATTATGCCGCCAACGCCGCTATGGTTTGGGCAAAATGCTTTCACAAATCGCCTAAGCAAATTGCGGAGATTTTGAACCGACATTTTGATTTTTCGGGCACTTATATTGAAAAGTGTGAAATTGCAGGTCCGGGATTTATAAATTTCTTTTTATCGGACAGTTATTATGCCGACATAATTTCGGATGCCTTAGAAAAAGGCGAAAGCTACGGCAGAAGCGATTACGGAAAAGGCAAGCGTGTTTTGGTGGAATTTGTTTCAGCTAACCCTACCGGTCCTATGCATATAGGCAACGCAAGGGGAGGGGCTTTGGGCGATTGCTTGGCCTCGGTGCTTGACGCAGCCGGTTTTTATACCGAAAGGGAATTTTATATTAATGACGCCGGAAACCAAATAAATAAGTTTGCGCTCTCGCTTGACCTCAGATATAAACAGCTTTTTGAAGACGGCATAGAAATGCCTGAAGACTCATATCACGGCGAGGATATAATAAATCATGCAAAGGCTTTTGCGGAGCTTTATTCGGACAGCTATATGAGCAAGAGTGAGGAAGAAAGAAGAAAAGCTCTTGTTGATTTTGCACTTCCTAAAAATATTAAAGGACTTAAGGATGACCTGGCAAAATACCGTATACATTACGATACCTGGTTTAAGGAAAGCACTCTTCACCAAAACGGTGAGACTGCAAGAATAATTGAATTGCTCAAAGAAAGCGGACATACTTATACGGCTGAGGACGCTTTGTGGTTTAAAGCAACCGATTTCGGTTGTGACAAGGATTTTGTGCTTGTGCGTGCAAACGGCGTTCCGACCTATGTAGTGCCGGATATTGCCTATCACTATAATAAATTGGTTGTCCGTAAGTTTGACAAAGCCATTGATGTACTCGGCGCAGACCATCACGGCTATGTACCCCGTCTTAAAGCGGCGCTTACCGCCCTTGGTGTTCCCGCAGACAAGCTTGACGCAGTGCTTATGCAGATGGTTCGTCTTGTGCGTGACGGCGAGGTCATTAAAGCCTCTAAGCGCTCAGGCAAAGCAATAACCCTTGTAACCTTGCTTGACGAAGTGCCGATTGACGCCGCAAGATTTTTCTTTAACCTGCGTGAGCCGAACAGCCATTTTGATTTCGACCTTGACCTTGCGGTTAACGAGTCAAATTCAAATCCTGTTTATTATGTTCAGTACGCATATGCGAGAATTTGCAGCATTTTCCGCAATCTTAAAGCAGAAGGCGTTGAGTTACGCCGTTGCACTTCAGACGAATTAAAGCTGTTAAACGCTCCCGAGGAAAGGGAACTGATACTTCATATTGCCGCTCTTACCGATGAAATTATTGCCTGTGCTAAGGACTATGATCCTGCAAGAATAACGCACTATGTTTTAGAGCTTGCTACCAAATTTCATAAGTTTTATGCCGCTTGCCGTGTAAAGGGAATCGATGAACCGCTTATGCAGGCACGCCTTAGCCTCTGTGAAAGCACAAAAATCGCAATAAAGAATGTTCTTGACCTGATAAAGGTCACAGCGCCCGAAAAAATGTAACGGAGATATTTTACAATGAATAACACAGCAAAAAATCTTACAATGATTATGGACCTCTATGAGCTTACGATGTCAAACGGCATTTTTGACAGTGATATGCGTGATGAAATAACATATTTCGATATGTTTTTCCGCCGTGTGCCGGATGACGGCGGTTACGCTATTATGGCAGGCATTGAACAGCTTATAGAATATATGAATAATCTGGAATTTTCAGATGATGACATTGCTTATTTAAGGGGTCTCAAGCTATTTTCGGACGATTTTATAGACTACCTTAAGGATTTCAAATTTACCTGCGATGTATGGGCAATGCCGGAGGGTACGGTTATTTTTCCGCATGAACCGATAGTTACCGTAAAAGGTCCTGCAATGCAGGCAATGATGCTTGAAACAATGCTGCTTCTTACCGTTAATCATCAGTCGCTTATTGCAACAAAGGCAAACCGTATTGCAAGAGCGGCAGACGGCAGACCGGTAATGGAGTTCGGCGCAAGGCGTGCACACGGCTACGGAGCCGCTTACTACGGTGCAAGGGCGGCAGTCATCGGCGGATGCTCGGGAACCTCTTGCTTACTTACCGCAAAGGATTTTGATGTGCCGCCGTCGGGTACTATGGCTCATAGCTGGGTACAGCTTTTTGATGACGAATATTCCGCTTTTAAGGCATATGCCGAAAAATATCCGGATAGCTGTATGCTTCTTGTGGATACTTATAATGTGCTCAAATCGGGCATACCCAATGCCATTAAAGTATTTGACGATGTCTTAAAGCCGCTCGGAAAACGGCCGCTCGGCATCAGAATAGACAGCGGCGATATCACTTACATCACTAAAAAAGCACGCAAAATGCTTGATGATGCAGGTTATGCCGACTGCAAGATATGCGTTTCAAATTCGCTTGACGAATATCTTATAAGGGATATGATTTTCCAAGGAGCTAAGGTTGACAGCTACGGAGTAGGTGAACGCCTTATTACCGCTTCAAGCGAGGCGGTTTTCGGCGGAGTGTACAAGCTTGCGGCCGTTGAAAAGAACGGTAAAATTATTCCGAAAATCAAAATCAGTGAAAATCCTGCTAAAATCACACTGCCCGGTATTAAAATTCCGTGGAGGCTTTACGACCGCACAACAGGCAAGGCTATTGCCGATGTTATAACCCTTGGCGACGAGAAGATTTCTTCTGATGAACCGTATGAGATTTTTGACCCCGAGCATACCTGGAAACGCAAGGTAGTAACCGATTTTGTAGCTAAAAAGCTTCAGGTTAAAATTTTCAGTAAGGGCAAACAGGTTTACACTTCTCCAAGCGTTAAGGAAATATCAAAATTCCGTGCCGAACAGGTTGATTCGCTTTGGGACGAGGTTACAAGATTCGAAAATCCGCATACTTATTATGTGGACCTCTCCGAAAAGCTTTGGAGCCTGCGTGATGAATTACTTAATGAATTACATTAATTTTAAAATAAAGGTGATTTCTATGAAAAAGCTTTTTTCTGCGTTTTTGTGTTTAATAATTGCAGTTTCCTTTGCTGCGTGCGGCAATAAAGAAAAAGATAAGGAAGATGCAAAGGTAGACCTTGAGTATTACGCAAAGTTAGGTCAGATACCCGAGTGTAAATATAAGCTCGGTGATAATGTTGATACAGCGTCGTCTGAGCTTTCAGCCGTTTATGAAAAGACGGGAGAAAACGGCGAGGATGCGTTTTTTGATGTGACCGAGGGTGAAAAAACAGTTTGTATTAACAGCGGAGATTTCCTTTACTATTACGAAAAGGAAAAGAAAGACGCAGGAATTTCTTATATTGTTGCTCTTGATACAGCATACGGTTTCGCCTCCGGCACACCGTTGCTTGAAGTTACAAATTCACTTAAAGGCTTTGATTATACCGAAGAACCTGCGGACGACAGCAATACCTTCTTCCTGTTAGGTTCTCAAAGTCCTACGGTTTTAAGGTACAGCTTTGATAAAAATCAGGTGCTTTTCGTATTTGATGAAAACTCACTTTGCGCTGTTGCCGTATACAGCACCGAAAATTGGAATGTTTAGGAGAAATTATGTCTGTAACAGTTGAAAACAGCTTAAATATATTGCCGCTTTTGCCGCTCAGGGGACTTGTTGTGTTTCCCGGTTCCGTGCTTTCGTTTGATGTTGCACGGAAAAAGTCGGTAGCGGCAGTAAAATACGCAATGGAGCATAACCGACTGATTTTTACGGTTGCTCAAAAGGAAATCTACACAGAGGACCCAACGCCCGATGATATTTACAGCATAGGCTGTGTTGCAAAGGTGCGGCAGGTTCTTAAAATATCCGATTCTGTTGTGAAAATTTTGGTTGAGGGCGTTTACCGTGCCGAGCATACCGGCGCCTTTACCCAAAGCAACGGATTTGTATCTGCCGCCGTAAGCCGGCTTGATGATACACCGATTAAAAACCGTCCTGTTTATATAGAGTCACTTGTCAGACGGATAAGAACTCAATTTGAAAAATATGTTGAGGTATATTCCAATGTTTCGCCTGATATTATAATGCAGGTTGCCGACTTTGACGATGCAGGTAAGCTTGCGGACTTTATTGCATCAAGTGTTCCGGCGCCTTATGATGATAAACAGTATGTTCTCGAACAAATAAATCCCGTACACCGTGCAAAAATTCTTATTGAAATGCTCAATAAGGAACGGGAAATCGGTGAAATCGATAAGCGCATAGGGGAGAAGACCAAGGCGGCTATCGACGAAAATCAGCGTGAATACTATTTAAGAGAACAGATTAAAGCGATAAGTAACGAGCTTTACGGCGATGAGACTGCTGATGAAATTGACGAATACCATGCTAAAATTCAAAGATTAAATGCAGATGATTCCGTAAAGGAAGCGTTACATTCGCAGGTGAATAAGCTTGCAAAAATGCCCGGCGGTTCGCATGAGGGGACAGTTGTAAGAGGTTACCTTGATACATGCCTTGAACTGCCGTGGAATAAAGATACCAAAATTTCCACCGATGTTAAAAAGGCGGAAAAAATACTTGACCGTGATATTTACGGTATGCAAAAGGTTAAGGAAAGAATACTTGAAATGCTTTCGGTATACACCTTGGCTCCGGATATTGAAGGTCAGATAATATGTCTTGTCGGCCCTCCGGGTGTCGGTAAAACCTCAATAGGAAAAACAATAGCCGAATGTATGGGCAGAAAATTCGCCAGAATTTCACTCGGTGGCGTACATGACGAGGCTGAAATAAGAGGTCACAGAAAAACCTACATAGGCGCAATGCCCGGTAAGATTATCGATGCAGTTAAGCATGCGGGAAGCGGCAATCCGCTGATACTTCTTGATGAGGTTGACAAGCTCGGAAGCGACTATAAGGGCGACCCGTCATCTGCTCTGCTTGAAGTGCTTGACCCTGAACAAAACGGCACCTTTACCGATAATTTTATTGAGATACCGTATGATTTAAGCAGAACGGTATTTATAGCCACCGCAAATAATGCGGGCACAATTCCCGCACCTTTGCTTGACCGTATGGAGGTTATTGAGATTCCGAGCTATACCCGTGAGGAAAAATTCAATATAGCAAAAAGGCATCTTGTAAAAAAAGAAACCGTCAGGCACGGTCTTAACGGTAAAAACTTCAAGCTTACCGATGCCGCAATTTACAGTCTGATTGACTTTTACACAAGGGAAGCAGGTGTGCGCCGTCTTGAACGCACAATAGCTTCGCTTTGCCGTAAGGCGGCTAAGCTTATTGCGTCGGGTGAGCAAAAGAATGTTACTGTGACAGAGCAGACGGTTGAAAAAATGCTCGGTCATAAGCGCTATAAACCCGAATGTCTGCTTGAAAAAGACAGCGTGGGAATAATAAACGGCCTTGCGTGGACAAGTGTCGGCGGTGAAATTATGCAGCTTGAAATAGCTGTAATGGACGGTACGGGAAAGGTTGAGCTTACCGGATCGCTCGGTAATGTGATGAAAGAATCCGCTATGGCGGCTGTGAGCTATGTCCGCTCGAATTCACAGCGACTCGGTATAAATTCCGATTTTTATAAAACTAAGGATATTCATATTCACGCAACAGAGGCTGCCGTTCCTAAGGACGGACCGTCAGCAGGCGTTACAATAACCGTTGGGCTTGTTTCCGCACTCACAGGTAAACCTGTAAGGCGAGACATCGCAATGACGGGCGAGGTGACTATAAGGGGCAGAGTGCTTCCTATCGGCGGATTGCGTGAAAAATCAATGGCGGCTTATACCGGAGGTATTAAAACCGTATTTATCCCGAAAGATAATATTGCCGACCTTGACGAGGTGGATCCGGTTGTTAAGGAAAATGTTCGGTTTATTCCGGTGTCGGATGTTGATGAGATAATCAGCAGAGCTTATTCAGAACCGGATAAAGAAAAAAAGGAAAGCAATGTTTTTCCGCCTGTTATTAAGACACCGATAAACACAGGCAGAATAAGTCAATAGGTAAACAGTATGAATTATAATAATGCAGTTTTTGAAAAAGCATATGCTACTCCCGAACAGCTTGAAGTTTCCGATTTACCGGAGTTTTGCTTTTGCGGGCGTTCTAATGTCGGGAAATCTTCGCTTATTAACCGTGTTCTCGGCAGAAAGTCAATAGCACGGGTAAGCTCAAAGCCGGGTAAGACTATTACCATTAACTTTTACAGGGTTGACGGTTTAAGGCTTGTTGATTTACCCGGCTACGGTTACGCAAAGGTTCCGTTTGCCGAAAAAAGCCGCTGGTCGGAGCTTATGGAACATTATTTCCGCTCTGGCAGGGACATCAGAATGGTTTTCCAACTAATTGATATGCGCCATCCGGCGACCGATTTTGATATTTCGATGCTCGAATTTCTGCGGCATATGAATATTCCGTATACTGTTATTCTGACAAAATCGGATAAGCTTAATAAAACCGAAACCGAAAAACGGCTTTCGCTGATAAGACAAGAGCTGGGCGCCTTGGCTGACGGTATTGATATTATTCCGTTTTCTTCTTTAAGGGGTACAGACGGTGAGATTATCAGACAGATTGTTGAAAATAAAGCGTGATTTTCATTGACTTTTAATCATTTAAATGCTATACTTTATTTGTAAAATGTGATGATTGAGAGAAGTAGTATTGCTTAAAGACGCAAAGAGAGCCGGAGTTGCTGTGAATACGGCCGTCCCGCAGTATGAATAACACTCAGGAGCAGCAAGCCGAACAGTTATAAGTAGGTGAGCCGTATGTGATGCGTTAAATCATACCGTTTAGGTTTAAAGAGACCGTTATGGTAAATTAGGTGGCACCGCGGATAGCGTCTATTCGTCCTAATGTTTTAGGATAAATAGGCGCATTTTTATTTTTAAAGGAGCAGTGAATTATGAAACACACCGATATTATTGAGATTTTTGAAAACAAGTCGCTTGTCGGTACCGATGTCGTTGTTTGCGGCTGGGTACGCACCTCAAGGGATTCAAAGAATATGGCGTTCATTGAAATGAATGACGGAACCTCGCTTAAGCATTTACAGATTGTTATTGATAAAGCCGAGTTTTCCGATATTTCCGAATTTATGAAACTCGGCACTTCAATAAAGGTTGTAGGCGCTGTTGTTAAATCTGCCGTTGCCGCAGATTCGGTTGAAATCAATGCAAAGGAAATTTCTGTTTTAGGCGTTTGCCCTGCTGATTATCCGCTTCAAAAAAAGCGTCATACGCTTGAATATTTGCGTACCATACCGCATTTAAGGGTAAGGACAAATACATTCAATGCTGTTTTCAGGGTGCGCTCGGTAGTATCTGCTTCTATACACGAATTTTTCCAGAGCAGACATTTTGTTTATGTGCATACTCCGCTCATTACGGCGTCCGACTGCGAGGGAGCAGGCGAGATGTTCAAGGTAACAACCATAGGTTACAGCAACGAATATAAAAACGAACAGGAATATTATGAAAATGACTTTTTCGGCAAAAAAGCCGCTTTAAGTGTTTCAGGTCAGCTTGAGGGCGAGGTTGCCGCTATGGGACTCGGTAAAATTTACACCTTCGGACCTTCATTCAGGGCAGAGAAAAGCAATACTCCCCGTCATGTTGCGGAATTCTGGCATGTTGAGCCTGAGGTCGCTTTTGCAGAGCTTCCTGATATAATCGAAATAGCCGAGGCACTTATTAAGCATATTATTAATGCGGTTCTCGATAAATGCCCCGAAGAGCTTAAATTTTTCGATAAGCATTTTGAAAACGGATTGATTGAAAAGCTTAAAACGGTAGCAGGTCACAATTTTGCGGTAATGACATATACCGAAGCTATTGAAAAGCTTAAAGCCTCCGATAAGGACTTTAAGTATCCTGTCGAATGGGGCTGCGACCTTATGACCGAGCATGAACGCTATATTTCCGAGGAAATATGCAAAAAACCGGTCTTTCTTACCGATTATCCGAAAGAAATCAAATCATTTTATATGAAACAGAATCCCGACGGTAAAACCGTTGCCGCAACCGATTTGTTGGTTCCGGGTGTCGGCGAGATAATAGGCTGCAGTGAGCGTGAGGCTGACCTTGATAAGCTTCTTGAAGCAATGAAGACACGCAATATGTCGCTTGACGAATATGAGCATTATATTGCCCTGCGCCGTTTCGGCAGCGTTCCGCACAGCGGATTCGGTCTCGGACTCGAAAGAATAATTATGTATGTGACCGGTGTATCCAATATCAGAGATGTAATCCTCTATCCACGCACGGTCGGCAGTATTTCGTAAAGGTGATTTAAACAATGTATTCTTCAAAATTAAACGAGTTTGATACCCAAAGTGCAATTTCGCTTGTAAAAGAAAAGTTTTCATCAGAGCTTTGCAAGGCTTTGAAGCTTTCAAGAGTCTCCGCACCGCTTTTTGTTAAAAAGGGAAGCGGACTTAACGACGATCTTAACGGTGTTGAGCGTCCCGTTCAGTTTGACATTAAGGAAACGGGGGAAATTGCAGAGGTTGTCCACAGCCTTGCAAAATGGAAAAGAATGGCGCTTATGCGTTATTGTTTTCCGGTACATACCGGACTTTACACCGATATGAATGCTATCCGCAGAGATGAAATTTGCGATAATTTACATTCAATATATGTAGATCAGTGGGATTGGGAAAAGATAATAACAGCAGAGGACAGAAATATTGATTATTTAAAGAAAACAGTTCGCAGTATTTACGGTGCAATTCTTCTTTCGGCAAAAGCAATAGAAGAAAAATATCCCGTGCTTGACTGCTATTTGCCTGATGATATAGCATTTGTTTCCACCTACGAGCTTGAGGAAAAATATCCTAATCTCACTCCTAAGGAAAGAGAAAATGCAGCCGCTAAAGAATACGGAGCAGTATTTGTTATGCAAATCGGCGGCAGACTTAAAAACGGAGAAAAGCATGACGGACGAGCACCCGATTA
>JAFOYI010000006.1 GCA_017391425.1 Clostridia bacterium
AGAGTTTTCCGCAAAGAAGCTGAACCGGGAGAAAAAGCCCTCTATCCGCAAAGCCCTTGCCGCTGCAAAGGACAAGGCGAAGCAGCTTAACGCCGCCCGCGACAAGGTAAAGAAAATGGACAGGGGGCGCGAGATATGAAGCAGATCAACTACAAAAAGCTGATACTTCCGAATATCCCCTATGTGTTCTTTGTCTATCTATTTGATAAAGTCGGACAGGCGGTGCGGCTTGCCCCCGGCGCGGATATTTCTGCAAAGATACTGAATATCACACAAGGATTTTCCGCAGCCTTTGAAAACGCCTTGCCGAGCGTTTACCCGTTGGATTTGCTTGTCGGCATTGTCGGTGCGGTGATTATCCGCTTGATAGTCTATGTCAAAGGGAAAAACGCGAAGAAATACCGCAAGGGCGCGGAGTACGGCTCTGCCCGATGGGGAAACGCCGAAGATATAAAGCCCTACATAGACCCGGATTTCCAAAACAACATCATTTTGACGCAGACGGAACGGCTTACCATGAACAGCCGCCCGAAGCAGCCGAAGTACGCGAGAAATAAGAACGTCGTCGTGATCGGCGGCAGCGGCAGCGGAAAAACAAGATTTTTTGTCAAACCTAATCTAATGCAGCTTCATTCCTCTTACGTCTTAACCGACCCGAAAGGTACGGTTTTGATTGAGTGCGGGAAGCTGCTGCAACGGGCGGGCTACCGCATTAAGGTACTGAATACAATTAACTTCAAAAAATCTATGCACTACAACCCCTTTGTGTATATCCGCAGCGAGAAATATACCCGTCTATCGCCATTTTACGGAAGTATGCCCCATACTGGTTTATGGGAAGCTGCTTCATCTTCTCGTCGATCAGCCGCTTTTCTTCTTCCGTAACGTAAAACTTCATCTGTATATTTCTCTTTCGGTTTTCCATTTCCGCACCGCCTTTCGGTATAAGGGTTTGGGATTATCCCAACAAGCATTTTCCGCAAACGGGTACTCGTTTGCTGTGCTTGCTATCTACTCCATACCCCCACCGAAAGGCGGTATTTGTTGCGCGTTCCTTTGATTTTGGACGCAAAAAAAGATTGCAGCCGCCATGCGCTGCAATCTCCCGATTTCTCATATTGTGAGGTTAATCCTCTGCTTTTTCGACTTCCGTTATCTCCCTTGCTGTTGCGGTTACAATCCGTATGCCTTTATCGCTCATACCGTCCAGCAGCGCGTCAAGCTGCCGCCGCCCGGTGGATTTCTCCGCATTGCTGTTCGGGAAGAAAAATTGATCTACCGAAATATGATACCGGGTTACAAGGTCATAGAATACCTGTAAACTCGGCTGTTGTCCCTTGTTCTCGATATTCGCAAGGTAGCGCGGGGAAATATATAACTCGTCGCTTACCTTTTTGCGGCTCTCGCCGTATTCATTTCTCGCGGCTTTTATAGCTGCCCCGAAAGCCTTAAAGTCGTACAATGGTACGGGTCTTTTTGCCATTTTCATTCACCCTGTTACATTTTACAGTTCACCTTTCTTTTTGGATATGTCCACACAATTCATATCATTAGGTTAAATACTTCCTGTTGTGTATTGACAGTAGACTGATTTTCTGATAAAATAAAATTTATGTAAAAGGAGGCGGCGTTTATGTTGCATAGCATGCGTATTAGATAAGCATTGAAAAAAAGGATTTTCCCATTTTCAACATGGGCTTTTTTGTCATGCTTATTTTGCGGATGCTATACAAAAAACTAACGACGTATAGATATAGTATAGACATAGTGCAAGCTATGCCTTAGTTTTGTTGTACTGCTCTGTGCATTATAAATGCAGGTCAATGCTCATGTTGAGGATTGACCTGCATTTTTTTGTGTAAAAAGGACGAGTGAAATATAATGCTTAAAAAATATTGGATAAAATGTCCGATTTGTAACGGAAAGACGAGAGTTCAAGTATTTCATAATACTGTATTAAAAGATTTTCCTCTTTTCTGCCCTAAATGCAAATTGACGCATATCATTGATGTAGAAAAATTAGAGATTGTAATCAAAAATACAGAAAAACAAACTTTTATTATTTAGAAGAAAGGATATAAAAATGAAACGTTTACCTAAATATACGCCTGCGGAAGTACGGAATGATCCATACGGATTTACTTACAAAGAAATGTCGGAAGTTATTGGCGAGAATGAAGCAAAAGCCTTATATGAAGAATTATATAAGCAATTACCACGCAAAAAAAATCTATCAATGTTGGTAAAAAATATTTGCAAAAGCAGTGATACTGAAAAGTATGTTTACGAACTGAAAGACAACAAATACATTGAAACGGTTTTTATCAAGCGGCGAGATGGTGGAACTGTTTGCGTGAGCACACAAGTCGGTTGTCCTGTTGGTTGTATTTTTTGTGAGTCCGGGCGAAATGGCTTTGTTCGTAATCTAACATCGTCAGAAATCGTACAACAGATTATATTGTTGCGTCGAAAAGTAAACCGTATCGTTTTTATGGGTATGGGAGAGCCTTTATTCAATTATGACAACTTGATAAAAGCAATCCATATTCTCCGAGATAGATATGGGCTCAACTTTCCAACCGACGGCATTACCATATCAACAGTTGGTCCGGTCGATCAATTAAAAAAATTGCGCGAGGAACATCTTAAAATTCAGTTGACAATATCTTTACACGCAGCAACACAATCTGCAAGAAATCGTATTATTCCTCACATGCGCATATATGCTATTGAAGATGTTGTTAAGCAAGCCTTATCCTATTCTGAAAGGCATAATCGCAAAATTGTCTTTGCGTATTTGCTTTTACCGGGTATAAATGACCAGCCCTCAGATGTAAGACAACTTGCAAAATGGTTTCGGGGCAAAAAAGTTATGATTAACGTGTTACAATACAACCCAACAAGCAATTCAAGAATTAAAGCACCACAGAAACGGGAAATAGTTGCATTCAAACATCAATTAGAGCAAGCAGGACTTGAAGTTACTATGAGAGTTTCTCATGGCAGAGAGATTAACGCGGCTTGTGGACAGTTAGCTAACACATATAATAAATTCAAAAAAAAATGATTAAAAGTGCCAGACGCATAGACGCAGAGCCGATAACGCATTAGGTCAAAAAACCTATGTGTTATCGGCTTTTTTATTTAATATTGCGCAAAAGCCGCTGTTCCCTATTATAGAATGGATTGCGGGTAGTGTATTAAAGTCGCCCTTTTTTAAGGATACGGCGGTATCGGGGAGGTATCGCCGTGTCCATTTTTATTTACTGTAACCCGCCTAATGCTTTGCGGTCAAAAAAAGCTATGCTCCGCAAGCGGGATATTCCGGCAAGTATGTTGGTCTTGGGTATTCCTTTGACATTGAGGGGAATTTTGTGACTGAAGCAGGACACCTTGGAGTCACTTCATATAGAGGGTATATTCTTGGCCAAGAAATAAGTCGTGGCTTTTGGGAATAAACGCA
>JAFOYI010000056.1 GCA_017391425.1 Clostridia bacterium
ATTCCTTTTGAAAGACTTCGAACATTGCGCTTTACATCTATTGTAGGAAAACAATCTTTCAGCTTATAAAATAATTCCTTATCAAAGTTCGCATACATCCCACGATAAAACTTCATCATATCAATCGTATTCGCCTGCGTAAAATAAAAGAAATCATCCGGTATATACGCATATTTTTCTTGAATATTCACAGCAATTATTTCACCAGTCCCCTTAGCTTTGAAAGGATTTTTTTCTCTGTTCTGGAGACCTGAACCTGCGTCATATTCAAAAGTTTTGCGGTTTTATTTTGAGTAAATGATTTATAATATCTTAGTTCAACAATTTTTCTTTCTGTTTCTCCGAGCTTTTCCATTGCAAAATCAAGCAGTAATTTATCGGATATCTCGTCCTCGGTGCTTATTGTCGGTAATTCTATTTCGCTTGTTCCGTCTTCACCGTCATATGTTAAAGAAACGGGAGGCTGTGAAGCACATAATGCCTCGGTCACTTCTTCGGTTCCGACACCAAGGGCATCGGCTATTTCTGAAATTTTAGGTTCCCTGCATAGCTTTTGCTCAAGCTTTTGCTTTTCATTTCCTATTTTAAGACCAAGTTCTTTTACACTTCTTGACACCTTGACAGCTCCGCCGTCTCGAAACAATCTCTTTATTTCACCCAATATTACGGGTACTGCATAGGTAGAAAAGCATAGTCCTCTTTCCTCATCAAAAGCGTCGGTCGCCTTTATCAGTCCTATACAGCCCGCCTGATATAAGTCGTCGTATTCGATTCCGCGTCCGACAAAGCGCTTACACAAGGAGTGTACCAAACCGAGATTTGTTTCAATAAAACGGTCACGCTCATTTTTTTCCTTAAGCATTAACTCCGTAGCGGGGACTTATTTTCTTCACCATAACTATGCTGGTACCCTTGCCGATTTTTGAACGAACCTTTACCGTGTCCATAAAGCTTTGCATAACCGCAAAGCCGAGTCCCGCCCGTTCTCCGCCGACAGTTGTATAAAGCGGTTCCATCGCCTTTTCGACATTTTCTATACCGCATCCGGTATCTCTTATTTTTATACGGAGTATATTGCCCTCGCAAAGTTCTCCGGATATGTATATTTTCCCTATTTTTTCTTTATACGCATGAACGATACAATTTGTGACCGCTTCGGAAACAGCTGTTTTTATGTCGCCGATTTCCTCAAGCGTGGGATCAAGCTGTGAAGCAAAGGCGGCGACGCACGCACGGGCAAAGCTCTCGTTTGCCGACTTTGCCAACACATTCATAGTGAATTTATTATTTACCTGCATTTTAATAATTACCCTCCAATTTTGCCAACCGTTCCAACCCGGCAAGCTTCATTACCTTATATATTTGCGGCGACGCGCCGGTAATATGAAGTTCCCCTCCGGTTTTTGAGATATTCCTGTACCGTCCCATAACAAGACCTATTCCGGAGCTGTCCATAAAGCTTATATTTTTAAAATTAAGAACCAGCGTGCTCGGCATATTAAGCTCAACCGCTCCGTCTATGGCCTCACGCATTTCCCTCGCCGTATGATGGTCAAGCTCACCCGACAGGTACGCCGTTACGGTTTGGCCGCTTGACCGTATTTCAACTGACATATATATCACCTCGTTAAACAATAAAGGACAAGCCTTGTATATATAATAAAGGCTTGTCCTTAAAAAAAATGTCAAATTTAAGTATCTGAATTAATTTTTTTTGCAATATCAAAAAGTGCGTCTCTTATTCCGCTTGCAAGATAGAGCGAACCGAACACAAATATGGGATTTTCTCCGGCAGCAGAAACTGCTTTTTTTATAGCCGTATCATAATCGCTTGCCGTACAGCAGGGGCAAAATTCACCTGCCGCAGCAGCCAGGCTTTCGCAGTCAAGCGACCGAGGCATATCCTTAACAGTTACCGCCACCGCATTTCGGCAGTGTATCAGAGTTTTACTTAGCACGGTTTTGTAATCCTTATCCCTCATAACGCCTATAATTGCCGTAATTTTCCCACTGTATTTTTTCATTACCCCGGACAGCGCCTCGGCAGAATCCGGATTATGTGCGCCGTCAAGCACAATAAGCGGCTTTTTACAAACAACTTCATTCCTTGCGGGGAAAAATGTGTTTTCGAGTGCTTTTCTTACTGTATCGTAAGGTATATTATAACCGCTTTGTTTAACGGCTTCTATTGCAGTGACGGCATTTTCAATCTGATATTCGCCACAAAGCGACAGATTATAGCTGTGGCCTTTATAAATAAAGCTGTTTTCCGAAAAATCGCTTTTAATTATTTGCAAACGGTCAACATCAGGTACAACCGTACTTTCGGCATATCTTTTAATGACGGAAAACACCTCAGGCTTTTGACACGGTGAAGAAACTGTGGGAAAATTTTTTACTATACCGCATTTTTCTGCGGCAATTTTTTCTAAAGTGTCCCCCAAAATGCCGATATGGTCCAATCCTATTTTCGTTATTACCGCAGTCTTTACCCTTTCAAGTGTATTTGTTGCGTCAAGTCTGCCGCCGAGTCCGGTTTCGGCTATTACTATGTCACAGTTTTCATCGGCAAAATATGAAAATGCCATTGCAGTTATAAATTCAAACTCCGACATTTCAACACCGGTATTTTTTACACGGACAGCATATTCCGCAATTTTATCTTCCGAAATAAAATTACCGTTAATTTGTATTCTTTCCCTGAAATCTATTATATAAGGTGAAATGTACAATCCGTTTTTAAAGCCGGCAGTCTCGAAAATTTTTGCAAGCATTGTGCAAACCGAACCTTTGCCGTTTGTTCCGGCAATATGTATGGAATCGAAGTTTTTTTGAGGATTTTCAAGTTTTTTTAAAGCCTCTGTAATTCGTTCAAGTCCGGCAGGCAGTTTGAAATTTCCGAGAGAGTGTATATACTCAAGCGTTTGCGTATAGTCCAAATTTTTCTAACCTTTCCAAAATTTAACTTGTATCTTATTATTATAATAGCACAATATAATATCGGACACAAGCTGAAAACATACAAAACAGCGCCTTATTTAAAAGCGCTCGGTGCTGATGCAAATGTGAGTATGCTGCTGTCCGTAAGCTCCGGCAGTAGCTTTAATGCTTACTTTTGCACGGAACTTATAAAGAAAGAGGCTGCCGTAAAATACGGCAGCTTCTTTTAGCTTATATAATCCAGCTTCCCTTATCCTCTTCACTGCCGGATACAAGGTCTGCTACTGTGTATGAATCAAAAAAATCATTCAAGGTTTTATATAGTTCACGCCACATAGGTAAAGTTCGGCAACGCTCCGCCATTTCACACGTAGGAGCTTCCTTTTTAAGGCACGCAACAGGCGCCAACTCGCCCTCTGTTATTTCGAGAATTTCCCTTACCTTATAATCCTCGGGAGCACGGCAAAGACGGTATCCTCCGCCCTTACCGTGTGCGCCCTCAACAAGACCGGCCTTAGACAGACCGGTCATTATGCTTTCAAGGTATTTTTGCGATATATTTTGCCTTTCGGCAACGGATTTAAGCGGTATAAATTCATTGCCGTGTTCGGCAAGCTCCGCCATAACCCTTAAGGCATATCTGCCACGTGTGGATATAGTCATAATTTACTCCGCAAAAAGAGGGGTGGAAAGATATCTGTCACCCGTGTCAGGCAGAAGAACAACTATTGTCTTACCCTCATTTTCGGGGCGTTTTGCAAGCTCAACAGCCGCCCAAACAGCCGCACCCGACGAAATTCCGACAAGCACACCCTCGTTTTTACCGATTTCCTTGCCAAACGCAAACGCATCGTCATTCGCAACCGGAATTATCTCATCATAAACAGCGGTATCAAGCACATCGGGAACAAAGCCTGCACCGATACCCTGTATTTTATGTGCGCCGGATGGATTGCCCGAAAGCACGGCAGAGCTTGCCGGTTCCACTGCAACTACCTTTACATCGGATTTTTTGGATTTGAGATATTTTCCGACACCCGTTACGGTTCCGCCGGTTCCTACGCCTGCTACAAATATATCTACATTTCCGTCTGTATCCTCAAAAATTTCAGGTCCCGTGGTGTCAAAATGAGCCTTGGGGTTAGCAGGATTTACAAACTGACCGGGAATAAAGCTGTTTGGTATTTCCTTACTCAATTCATCGGCCTTTGCAATAGCGCCCTTCATACCCTTTGCACCCTCGGTCAGAACAAGCTCCGCACCGTAAGCCTTCATAATCTGACGGCGCTCAACCGACATGGTTTCGGGCATTACAATTATAATTCTGTATCCCCTTGCCGCCGCAACAGAAGCAAGACCTATTCCGGTGTTACCCGAGGTCGGTTCGATAATCACCGAATCGGGTTTCAGCTTTCCGCTTTTTTCTGCTTCATCTATCATAGCCTTTGCAATACGGTCCTTAACAGAGCCTGCCGGATTAAAGTATTCAAGCTTAGCTAAAATTTTTGCCTTTAAGCCATATTTCTTTTCAATATGTGTAAGCTCCAAAAGCGGAGTTTTTCCTATAAGCTGGTCTGCAGATGTATAAATTTTTGACATAATAATCTCTTCCTTTTTTTATTGATATTTATTATTTTAAGTTTAAATTATACTACATCGACTTCTGCAACACATTCGCTCATAACACAGTTTAATTGAGAATAAATTTTTCATATCTTTTTACCTACCAATCTGATATGTTGGTAGTATTATAGCACGGAAAAATCCATTTGTCAATAGCAAAATAAAAAATTTTTTCAAAAAAACAACCGCCCTGCGGCGGCTGTTCATTTAAGTTCGGGAAACGGAATAAACGCCGGCGGTTTATCGGTGCGGTCGCCTACCGTTTTTTCCATCCATATCATATCGTACCATTTGCCGAACTTGTAACCGCACCCGGTAAATTTACCGACCGTGCGATAACCCATATGCTCGTGAAACTGCGGACTGTTAAGGTCTAAATACCTATCCTCTTTTTCGGTATACGATATGCAGGCGTACATATTAGTGATATTTTGCTTTTTTGAAATTCTTTCAAGCTCGCAGTAAAGTGCTTTCCCTATTCCCAACCCCGAATAACCTTTTTTGACATATATGCTTGTCTCAACAGAATGAGAATAAGCCTCCCTTTCCTTAAAAGCACCCGTGTAAGCATAGCCTACAATTTTTCCGTTCATATTCGCCGTTATATAAGGGTACTTTTTAAGCGTATTTGAAATGCGATTTCTGAATTCTTCGCCGGACGGAACCTCATACTCAAATGTTATTGCGGTGTTTTCCACATAATAAGAATATATTTCAAGAAGTTTATCGGCGTCATTCGGGTTTGCCGTTTTAATAATAAGCTCGTTCATTATATCAACCCGAATCCTGCGGCTTCACTTACCGGAAGTGAAAAAACTATTGTTCCGGCGTCCGTTCCGGGACCTGCGCTTTCAAGTATGGAGCGCATAATTTCCGATTTCTCTGAAGCTCCCGAAACTATAAGTATTACTTCCTTTTCTTCCGCTATTGAAACATTATAAAATTTTGCGATATTTTCGCCGCCCGTTCCCTTGCCGTGAATGACCGTACCGCCTCTGGCTCCTGCCCTTCGTGCGGCATTCATAACCGTGTCCGTTTTGCCGGCGTTTGCTATTGCGATTATAAGCTCGTAATTGAATTTTAGCTCGGGAACATATTTAGCGTCCTTGTTTTCTCCGTTAAGATAAGCCAATGTTTTTCCTCCTCCGATACTTTTTACGGGAAGCGCAACGGTTATACCGTGACCGGGAACTCCGATAAACATTCGTTGCTTTTGAAGCTCTATAAGCTGCTTGGTTTTTTCTTCGTCCGCAAATGATAAGACGATTCTTCTCTCCGTACTCTCAATGCCTAAAATATCGAGCATACTCGGCACAGCGGTACCATTTCCGTGGAATGAAATATTGAACGGCAGATTTAATTCTTTACATATTTCCGCAAGCCTGCCGTAAACCTTTGGGTCGCAAACCGATATTATATAATTCATTAATTTGCTCCCTCCCAAAGCTCAACTATGTCGTAATCGCCGTATTCTTCAAAAGCGGGCTGTTTTTTACGGCACTTAATGCGGTACGCAAATCCCACAAGCTGTATTGAAATAAGCGGCATCATAGCCACCACCGCAACTGCTCCGAATGCGTCGCAAAGCGGATTCCCTCCGACGGCGGCACTTGCCCCCATAAAGAACTGCAGCATAAAGGTTGCCGTCATCGGTCCTGACGCCACGCCGCCCGAGTCAAAGGCAATCGCCGTGTATATATCAGGCACAAAAAACGAGAGTACAATGGCTATCAGATAACCGGGAGCCAAAAAATACATAAGCGAAATTCCCGTTAGCACCCGAAGCATTGAAATTCCCATTGCCGCAGCTATTGCAAACGAAAGACTCCGCTTTATCACCTTGCCAGGGATTGCACCTGCACTTACCTGCTCAATTTGCTTTTCAAGCACGGAAACCGCCGGTTCGGCAGAAATAATGAACCATCCGAGAATTACGGAAAGCGGCAGCATAAACCACTTTTCTTTTCCCGACGCCAGTATTTCGCCGAGAGACTCTCCCAAAGCGGAAAATCCTACATTTACGCCCGTCATAAAAAGCACAAGCCCTATATATGTATGAAGTATGCCTACAAGTATTTTTACAAATCTCCGCCTTGTAAGCTTAAGCGAGAAAGCCTGAAAAAGCAAGAATATAATAACTATCGGTAAAAGCGAGAGCGAAACCTCTTTCATATAAATCGGCAATGCCTTAGCATATCCGAGTCCTATTTCGGCAGTGGATTCAACAGCCACGGAATTTACCGCCGCTATTTCACCGTTTCCGGAGTAAAAAAATCCGAGTATAAGCACCGCAAGTATAGGACCGACAGAGCAAAGCGCCACGAGACCGAAGCTGTCCGATTCGGCCTTTTCATCGCTTCGAACCTGTGAGACGCCGACACCGAGAGCCAATATAAACGGAACCGTCATCGGTCCTGTTGTCACACCGCCCGAGTCAAAGGCAATACTTAAAAAATCAGGGTCCGAAAAAGCAGATAAAGCAAATATTATCCCGTAAAAGAGTATTAAAAGCCACCTCAGCTTAATACCGGCAAGTATTCTGAACATACAAATCGAGAGAAAAAATCCCACGCCCAAGCCTACCGCAATCAGCAAAACAACTCTGTTAATATGCGGTGCCGTTTTTGCAAGTACCTGAAGGTCAGGCTCGGCAACGGTAACCGCAAATCCGAGTAAAAAACTGATAATTAAAATTAACGGCATTTTTTTGGTTTTTGTAATTGCCATACCTATTTTACCGCCGATCGGAGTCATGGAAACCTCCGCACCGAGGGTGAAAAATCCCATACCCACAACCACCATTACAGAGCCTATAATAAAGCTTAACAGCAAATCAGGCCGCATGGGAACCGCAGCAAGGCAGATAATCGCAACTGTAAGAAAGAGCGGAAGCACCGAAACTGCCGATTCTTTTATCTTCTCAAAAATCGCTGTACGGTTTTTGCCGAATAAATCGAAATTCATAATGCTTTCGCCACCTTCACAATGCAGTATAGGAAAATTATATATAAAAAATGTCTTGTTTGCAACAAAAAATTGCGGTGCAAACTGATTTTGCACCGCAATATATTAATCAAGAATTTTGCCGTCGGTAGAAATCGTCACAACATTCCAGGGTATAAACTTACCGCTGTTTTTCAATGCCGTAACCGCCGCATGCTCAAGTCCTCCGCAGCAGGGGACCTCCATTCTTACCACCGTAACGCTTTTAATATCGTTATTCTTTATTATTTCGGTCAGCTTTTCGGAATAATCCACGCTGTCAAGCTTGGGACATCCGACAAGCGTTATATGACCCTTTATAAATTCCTCGTGAAATGCGGCATATGCGTATGCCGTGCAATCCGCCGCTATAAGGAGCCTTGCTCCGTCAAAATACGGGGCGTTCACCGGAACGAGCTTAATCTGCACAGGCCACTGTGAAAGTCTGCTTTGCATATTGGCTGTATGCGAACTTTCTTTACTTTCTTCCCTTACAATGCGTTTAGAGTTTGAGCCGGGACAGCCGCACGGCAATTTTTGTCCTTTTTCCTTTTTTGCCTTGTTTTCCGCTACTGCCGCTTCGTTATATGCCTCGGCTTCACGCATTGTAAAGCTTATTGCACCCGTAGGACAAGCCGGCAGGCAATCGCCGAGACCGTCGCAATAATCGTCTCTCATCAGCTTCGCCTTACCGTTAACCATGCCTATGGCTCCCTCATGGCAAGCCGCCGCACATGCGCCGCAACCGTTACATTTTTCTTCGTCTATCTGAATTATTTTTCTTATCATTTTTTAACCTCCGTTATTTTATGTGCTTATTATAATACGGAGTTTCGGTTAAGTATGTTGTTTTAACAACAATTTTTAATTTTTTTCAATTTCTTTTAAATGAACGTCAAGCTGATTGAACGGTATGGTTATTCCGTTTTCCTCAAGCGCTTTTCTTATATCTTCAAGCAAATCATACTTTAAAGGCAGATAGTCGGCGGTTTTACACCACATTTGCATGGTTATATCAACCGAGCTTGACGAATACGCCGTGACACGGGCAAACGGAGGCTCGGGTGCATCCTTTATAACCATAGAATTTTTAAGAGCCGTATCAATCATTACCGCTTTGGCTTTATCGACATCGTCAGTGTAGCCGATTGAAAATACAAGGTCAAGCCGCCTCATATCTTCGCTTGTGTAATCTACAACCTGAGTGTTTGCGGCAATACTGTTCGGTATTACGACATGCCTGTTATCAAGCGTTTTAAGCACCGTATGCATCATATCTATCTGCACCACTTTGCCTTTTTCGCCGTTAATTTCTATATAATCGCCCGTTTTAAAGCGTTTTGTAACAAGAAGAATTATTCCGCCTGCTATACTGCTTAAGGAATCCTTAAGCGCTAAGGCAACAGCAACCGCCGCCGCAGAAAGAGCCGCCAACAGTCCCGCTATAGAAATGCCGAGAGCCGTAACCGCAGAAAGTATTACTATTATGTGCAAAACTATATTAACCGTTTTGGTTAAAAACTTTTGCAGTGAAATATCCAAATCAAGCTTTAAAAAGGCTTTTTCAATTATCTGCAAAATAAGCAGTGTGACATAGTGTCCTCCGACAAAAATCAAGAGAGCCTTTAAAAGGGTCAAACCGATTATCGGAAGCTTATCTATCAACTCCTGATACATTTCACACACTCCCTATATCTTTTTTTACCTGTTTCACAAGCTCATCAACAGAAGAAAACTTTTTTTCACCCCTGATAAATCCAAGCAGGCTTACCGTTATTTCTCTGCCGTATATATCTTCGGAAAAGTCTTTAATAAAGGTTTCGCTTATAATATAATCCGTTTTGAAGGTAGGTCTTACCCCTATATCGGTTATGGCAGGATAAGCTTTGCCGTCTATAAAAACAGAGGATTTATATACGCCGAACTTCACCGGCATTAATACCTCGGGATATTTTTGATTTGCCGTTGGAAAGCCTAAGGTTCTGCCACGCTCGTCTCCCTTTATAACAGGCGCCGTATATGAAAACGGTTCCGTCATAAGACAGTTTGCCTTTTCGGTTTCTCCGTTCTTAAGCAAAGTGCGTATTTCGGTTGAAGAAACGGTTTCACCGCCGACGGTTACCGGTTCGCAAATTTGAAGGGTTATAGCGTTCTCTTTGCAAAAATCGGACAGCATTTGCGTATCGCCTGACGCATTTTTACCAAAGCGGTAATTAAAACCGCAAGAAATAAATTCGGGCGAAAAGGTGTCCTTTAAAAATTTAAGAAAATCATACGGCGGCATATCCCTGACTTTGCAAAAATCAAGCATATAAACACGGTCAATTCCTATACTTTTAAGAACCCTGCACTTATCCTCAGGGGTCATAAGTGCGAGGGAATTGCCCGAAATAACCGCTTTTGGCGGCAGCGGAAACACTACCGCAATTTTTTTATATTCGTTTGGCAGATTAAGCACTGCCCGATGACCTTTATGCACCCCGTCAAAGGTGCCCAGAGCCAACGCTGTTTTCATTATATTCCGTCTCCCGGGTAATTAATTACACATTTTACCGCAAGCTGATTTTTAGGAATATCAGCTCTGCCTATTCCTAAAAAAAGTCCGCCGTATTTCACACGGAACAATTCTCCGTCATTAATATCTTTTATTTTAAGTCTGTCAAAATCAAGCTGACCGCCGTTAGAAAAGCGGAAAGCCTGTTTTTCTGTAACTGCCGCTTCCCTTAAATACGATACCGCCCGTTCTTCACTAAAAAGATACTGCGATATACTGTCCTCCGTTAAGGCTTCAAGCGGCACACATTCGGAAAGCGAAAAACCGCCCGTATAAGTTCGGCAAAGCGCCGAAAGACACGCTCCGCAGCCCAAATACTCGCCTATATCCCGTGCAAGAGACCTTATGTATGTCCCTTTTGAAACATGGAAATTTACGCTGAATTCATTATTTGCTCCGAGCGGCTTTGTAATCTCTGCCGAATAGACCTCTATTTCACGCTCGGGAATATCAGGACGCTCACCGTTCCGTGCAAGGCTGTAAAGTCTTACTCCGTCCTTCTTAAGCGCACTGTAATACGGCGGTCTTTGCTTAATTTTTCCCGTAAAGCTCCGTACCGCTTCCGAAAGCTGATCCGCCGTAACAAAGACGGAATTTTCTTCAAGCACGGTGCCGGTTATATCATCCGTATCGGTTTTAACTCCGAGACGCACCGTAGCCGTATACGACTTATCCGCATCAAGCAAAAGTGACGACAGTGCGGTTGCCCTGCCCAAAAGCACCGGCAATACACCTGTTGCCATTGGGTCAAGCGTTCCGGTATGCCCCACACGCTTTTCCTTTGCAGCTCTTTTTATATGCGACACTGCCCCAAATGAGGTTATCCCCGAAGGCTTATTTACGAGTACCAGACCCTGCATAGGCTTCCTCCATAACCTCTTCTACTGCGCCGAGAACCTTTGCCTTTACTTCATCGAGGTTTCCGGTAAGCGAGGCACCGGCAGCACCCTTGTGACCGCCGCCGCCGATTTTTTTGCATATTTCCGAAGCGTCAAGCGGCGGATAGGTGCGCAGGGAAATCTTAAACTCACTGTCATCCGTCTGCTTTATGGTCACACCCGCAACCACGCCCTCTACACTTCTTGAAATAACCGCAATTCCCTCAAGCTCGGTGCCGCTGCAACCGGTTTTTTCCTGCATTTCGGCAGTTACCGGCAAAAGTATACACCGTCCGTCAAAATGAAATTCCGAGGCGTCAAGCACCATTCTCTCAAGCTCCAGAAGCTTACGGGATTTCGTATCAAACATTATCCTGTTTATCTCAGGCGCATTTATGTTGTACTCATAAAGCTGAGAGGTTATTATATGGGTTTTTGCAGTAACATTAGAATACTTAAAACAGCCCGTATCCGTAGCTATTCCGGTATAAAGCGCTTTTGCGGTGACATCGTTTATATTAACCTTCATAACGCTGAGCAGCTCATACATACTTTCAGCCGTAGCTGCGGCGTCTGCATCGAGATAGAGATTTTTTGCAAAACGGACATTTGATATATGATGGTCAATATTAAGGTCAACTATATCCCCGAAATCGTCCTGCAAACCGCCAAGCAGCCTTTTATCGGCAACATCTACCGCTATTACCGTAGCGTCGTTTCTTTGGACATGGTCGGTCGGTCTTGCAAAATAATTATATTTTTCGGGTATTACATCGGGACAGATGACGCAAGCCACCTTACCGATTTCTTTGAGTCCGTAATACAGCGCAAATGCCGAGCCCAATGTATCACCGTCCGGCGACGCATGGGTAAGAATAATATAATTATCATGCTTTTTTAAAAATCTTGCGGTCTGCCGCAAGCTTAAGTCACGGCAGCCGTCATTATTTTTATTTCTCATTTTTCTCTTCCTCGCCGAATGATTCGATAATTCTCGAAATATTGGCGCTTTGTTCTATGGAATCGTCTGCCACAAAGCGCAGCTCCGGAACCTTTCTGAGTGTGAGCCTTGCACCAAGCTCTCTGCGCAAAAAGCCTGAAGCGCCCTTTAGCGCCTTAACCGAGCTTACGGTTTGCTCATACCCCTCTATTGCGCTGACATAAACAGTAGCGTATGAAAGATCGCCCGAAACATTAACCTTAACTATGCTTAAAAGCCGGCTTACACGGGGGTCTTTTATTTCCCTTAAAAGCTCCGACAGTGCAATTTTGATATCTGACTCAATACGGTTAATTCTGTATCCTGCCATTAATCTCTGTACTCCTCCATAATAAAGGCCTCTAACTGGTCGCCCTCTTTAATATCGGCAAATTTTTCAAGTCCGATACCGCATTCATAGCCCTGTGCCACTTCCTTGACATCGTCCTTAAAGCGGCGCAGAGAATCTATCTTATCCTCACAAATTACTATGCCGTCACGCACAACACGGATTTGACAGGAGCGTGTAACCTTACCGTTTGTGATGTAGCAGCCTGCAACGGTTCCGACATTAGATATTTTGTAAACTGTGCGGACTTCCGCCGTACCGAGCTGATTTTCACGGTATTTCGGAGCCAGCATACCCTTCATTGCCGATTTGACTTCTTCAATGCAATCGTAAATTATGCGATACATACGCATATCAACGCCGTCACGCTCTGCCGCCGCCTTTGCAACGCCGTCCGGACGGACATTAAAGCCTACTATAATAGCGCCGGAGGTTTGAGCCAGCATAACATCAGACTCATTTATTGCACCTACTCCGCCGTGAATTACATTTACTATTACCTCGTCATTTGAAAGCTTAACAAGGCTTTCTCTTACGGCTTCAACGCTTCCCTGAACATCCGCTTTTACGATAATGTTAAGTTCCTTAAGGTCGCCCTCGCTTAATTGCTCAAAGAGGTTATCGAGCGTAACCTTTTGTTTTGCGTTAAATGCCTCTTCCTTAGCCTTTTGCTTTCTCTGCTCAACAAGCTCTCTTGCCAGTCTTTCATCGGAAACTGCGTCGAATACATCGCCGGCATTAGGAGTTTCTGCAAGACCGGTTATCTCGACCGGAACAGACGGACCTGCCGCCTTTAGTTCTTTACCGTTTTCGTTTGTCATAACACGCACACGGCCTACCGAAGTGCCTGCCACGATTATATCGCCTGTATGAAGTGTTCCGTTCTGTACAAGAAGCGAAGCCACAGGACCTCTGCCCTTATCAAGACGAGCCTCGATAACAATACCCTTTGCTCTTCTGTCGGGATTTGCCTTAAGCTCCATCATTTCGGCTACAAGAAGTATACTTTCAAGCAGCTTATCTATACCCATATGGGTCTTGGCGGAAACAGGAACGCAGATAACATCTCCGCCCCATTCCTCGGGCACAATGCCCTGCTCGGTCAGCTGTTGAAGAACTCTGTCCGGATTAGCCTCCGGCTTATCCATTTTGTTTATTGCAACTATTATCTGAACATTTGCCGCCTTTGCATGGTTAATTGCCTCAACCGTCTGCGGCATTATACCGTCGTCTGCGGCAACAACGAGAACGGCTATATCCGTAGCCATTGCGCCCCTTTTACGCATTGATGTGAATGCGGCGTGACCGGGTGTGTCAAGGAAGGTTATATCCTCACCCTTGCAGTTTACCCTGTATGCGCCTATATGCTGTGTAATTCCGCCTGCCTCAGTATCGGTAACGGCAGTATTTCTTATGGCGTCAAGCAAAGAGGTCTTACCGTGGTCAACGTGACCCATAACAACTACAACAGGACTTCTGGGTTTAAGGTTCTCAGCATTGTCCTCGGTATCGTCCATTATCTGTTCCTCAATGGTAACTACTACCTGTTTTTCAATTTTGGCTCCCATTTCGGTTACAACTATTTCGGCGGTATCGTAGTCAATCACCTGGTTAACCGTTGCCATCATACCGAGCTTTAAGAGTACCTTTATAACCTCGGCGGCAGTCTTTTTAAGTGCGGCGGCAAGCTCGCCTACCGTTATTTCCTCGCCGACGGTGACGGTTATCGGAGTCTTCTTTATGCGTTCAAGCTGAAGCCTGCGCATTTTGTCTGCCTCGGTTTCACGCTTTACGCCCTGCGGACGGCGGTAATCCTGCGATTTTTGTTTAATTTTCTGCTTGCGTGAGAAATTATCACGCATTGTGTTAGCCGGCGCTATCCTCTCGTACTTTTCATTGTATTTATCTATATTGACATTGGAAGTACGGGTATCGATATGGCGTATTTCCGCAGGTCCTCTTTTCGGAGCCTCTCCGGGTTTTTTGTCCTTTTTCTGCAAAACAAAAGGTTGAGGGTCGGAAATTCCGTGTTTCTTTTCCTCAGGCTTTTTTTCCTCCGCCTTTTTGGTTTCGGGTTTCTTTTCAGCCGTTTTATCAGCCTTTTTCTCCGCTTTCTTTTCTGCCGGCTTTGTTTCTTTCTTTTCAGCCGGATTTTCAACGGTTTTTTCCTCTTTAACAGGCTTAGGCTCGGCTTTTTTCTCCTTAGCCGGCTTTTTATCCTCAGTTTCTTCCTTTGCCGGAGCCTTTTCGCCGTTTTGTGCCGCAGCCGCCGCCTTAAGCTGTTCTAAAATAGCCATTTGCTCGGCAAGCTTTTTATTCTTTTCTTCTTCCCTTGCCTTTTTAGCCGCCGCACGGGATTCCGCACCGGTTGCAAAATAATCGTCAAGGCTTTTAACCTCATTTTTATTCAGCAAAGTGTTAAAAACCACGCTTATTTCGGCTTCGTTGAGCACTGCGCCGCTTTTTTTGGCAACACCCGTTTTTTCCGAAACAATATCCGTTATATCCTTTGAACTGACATTAAAATCCTTTGCAAGATCACTGATCTTATATTTATTTGTCATTAGCATTTCCTCCTTCAACTACGCCTTTAAAACGGCGTCGGCAAAACCGCTGTCATTGACCGACAGTATTCCGCACCTGCGGCCGACTGCGGCTGACACCGCAGCTATATCCAATTCGCCTAAAACAAGCGTCCTTATATTTCCCTTGCCTGCAAAAAATTCCGCTTCCTTACGGCTTTTATCCGAAACATCATTTGCAATCACTATAAGCTTAGCCTTTTTTTCTTTTACGGATTTTAAAGCGGTGTCCGCTCCGTAGCTAAGCTTTCCTGCCTTGGAAGCAAAACCCAACAGTGCAGTGATTTTTTTACTGTCCACCGTCAAGCTCGCTTTCTATTGCGGAAAACACACTGTCCGGCACCTCACAGCCGAACGCCCTCGACAGGGCGCCCGATTTCTGTGCTTTTTTAAGGCACTCGGGTGATTTGCATAAATACGCACCTCTGCCGTTAAGCCTGCCGGTGGTATCGAGTTTAATTTCGCCTTCAGGTGTTTTTACAATGCGTATAAGGCTGTTCTTCTGCTTCATTTCACGGCAGCCCGTACACATACGCATAGGTATCTTTTTTGCTGACATAACCTTGCTCCTTAAAGATTATTCGCCGAAAAATCCGCTTTCGGGATGAATATCTATCTTCCAGCCCGTAAGCTTTGCCGCAAGGCGCACATTCTGTCCCTTATTGCCTATTGCAAGAGACAACTGCGCCTCGGGTACGCTTGCCTTGCAAACCTTCGGATCTTCGCTTTCAATTTCAACGGAAACCACCTTTGCCGGAGAAAGCGCTTCTGAGACAAATTCCTTGGGATCGTCGCTGTATCTTACTATATCTATTTTCTCACCGGCAAGCTCCTCAACAATCTTGTTGACACGGGCACCTCTCGGTCCTATGCAAGCGCCCACTGCGTCGATTTCCGAATTAGCGGACCATACCGCTATCTTTGTGCGTGAGCCTGCCTGACGGGAAACCGCCTTGATTTCAATAGTGCCGTCAAATATTTCGGGAACCTCTGTTTCAAAAAGTCGCTTAACAAGACCCGGATGTGTGCGTGAAAGCATTATTTTAGCACCACGCTCGGTTTCCTTTACATCGACAACATAAACCTTTATATGCTCGCCCTCGGTAAGCACCTCGTCCGGCACCTGCTCGAGTTTCGGAAGGGTTGCCTCGTTATGACCGATTGTAAGTATTGCATTGCCGGTTTTCGGGTCTATACGCTGAACAACGGCAGTTACAAGCTCACGGTTGTGGCTTTGGAATTCAGCCAGAACCTGACCTCTTTCAGCCTCTCTTACACCCTGACGGAAGTTGTTTTTCGAATTCTGTGCAACCACACGGCCGAACTTTTTGGGATCGAGCTTTATATCTACAAATCCGTTCTGTAAAGCGTTGGGGTCAATCTTAACCGCATCTTCCTTTGAAATTTCGGTATACGGATCCATAACCTCATCTACAACCGTTTTACGGGCTGTAACGCTGAAAATTTCTTTTTCTGTATCGATAACGCACGAAACAATATCGTTTCCGCCGTAATCCTTACGGGCGGCAACAACAATAGCGTCCGAAATTTTCTCCGCTATAAATTCCTTCGGAATACCTCTTTCCTCTTCCATAAGCTTAAGGGCGTCGAAAAACTCCCTTGTGCTGTCTGTCTTTGTCTTTGATGATTTTCTTCTAACTGCCATTTTTCTTTATTCCTCCAAACATTACTGTATATTTGCTTTAGATATTTCTTTAAGGGCAAATGTATATTCACTGCCGTCGGCATCAATTACGATATCACCGTCTGCCGATACAAGCCTGCCGGTAAATTCACGGACTCCGTCCCTCGGCTTATAAAGCTTTATGTGTACCGTACTGCCCACCGATTTTTCAAAATGCGACGGGCGGGTAAGCTCCCTTTCAATTCCCGGCGAGCATACCTCAAGATAGTAAGAAACATCAATCGGGTCTGCCGCATCTATTATAGGGTCTATTGCGTGCGAAACATTGGTGCAGTCGTCGATGCTTATACCCTCCGGCTTGTCTATAAAAACACGCAGATACCACGACACTCCCTCTTTTAAAAAGCGAACATCCCAAAGACTTACGCCCTGTTCCTCTACTGCGTCCTTTATAAGAGCGTAGACCTTTTCGGCTGAATTTGCCACTCAATCATCTCCAATACAGATGTGCAAAACAAAAGTGAGCGGGTTGCCCCACTCACCTTTCTGCTTAATGATACAAGTATTATACAACAGCACTTGTAAAAAATCAAGTATTATTTTTAAAAATCAACCTATTCCGAGGCGGAAGAAGCATTATCCGTGCCGCCATACGAATTTATATAAATTTTAACCGGTGCCTCGGCGCTTATCTGGGTTCCGTATTTCGGTTCCTGTTCAATAACGGTTCCGGGTTCACGGTCTTCATCGTATTTTTCCAGCACCTCAATGTTATCGTACAAAAAGCCTTGCTTTAAAAGCTCTATTTTAGCTCCGGTAACATCCAGCCCCACTACATTTGCTATCTTTATTTCTTTGGGACCGAGGCTTATGGTAAGCTCTATCTTAGTATCCCTTACTACATTAGTACCCTCTGCAAGCGACTGGGCGCATATCTGCCCTCTTGCGAACTTATCGCTGTATTCCTTGCCCTTGATAACAAACTGGAATTTTTCGTATTCGTCGTTTTCGGCATTGTCCACTAGCTCGGCGTAATACTTGCCGGTAAGCTGCGGAACAGGGAAAAGTACATCCGATACCGCCGCTCCGCTGTCCACAGAGCCTATCGAATCAACAGAGGGTGCCTCCTCCGATGCACTTACGCTCTGTCCCGATGAATTATCCTTGCCGAATATATCCTTTTTAAACACAGTGAATATAAGCACTGCGGCAACAAGAAATACCGCCGCTGTACAAGCAGAAGAAATGACGACATACTTAGCCGTACCGCCGCTTTTCTTCTTCGGATTTTTGGAATTATGATTATCCGCCTTAGCACCGCCCGACTTTTCGGTTTTTTTATCCGATGCAGTTTCGGCATACACAAGCTCGTCCTTAAAGCTCTCTATATTTTTCGTGCGGTTTTCCGGCATCACCTGCAAGCCGTTGGCAAGAGCCGAAAGCACATGGCGGGGAAGCTCCTCCGCAAACTTTGCCGGAATGGACATTGAATCGTTTTTAAGCCTTAAAGCAGCTTCGGGCGGAACAGTACCTATAAGTACATTGAAAAGAACGGCGCAAAGTCCGTAAACATCGGTATAAGAATCCATATGCAGCCTTGAAGAATCGTATTGTTCTGCTGCCGCAAAGCCGGGGAACACCTCCGACTCAAGCTCGCTGTCGGCACAGCGGAATTTTCTTATTCCGTATCCCGAAATACGCAGTTTCCCGTCACGACCTACAAGTACGGTCTCGTTTGAAATTCCGCCGTGTACAATACCGGCGTCATTCATACCCTTTACCGTATCGATAAGCGGAAGAAAGAGAGGTCTTGCCTGCTCCCACTTCAAAATACCGCCGTTTCTGTTTAAAAACTCACGCATTGTTATACACGGTATGTTTTGCATAACAGCATAAACCGAACCGTTTTCCTCAAACGCATCGGTCACCGGCATAAGCGACGGAAGCTCCGAATTTATGATAAAGCGGTTGATGTCAAGAAATTCCATCAAGCCTTCATTAAATGTATACTCGCCGCCCTTAAGCATGGAAATTGCGCCGCCGTCTTTGCGCTCGCAAAATCCAACTGGAAAATACTCCTTGATTTTTACCGAGGTATTCTTTGAGTTATCCCAACCGATATATACGGTTTCCGTTCCGTTGTGAGATTTTACAAGTCCCACGGAATAGCGGTTGTTCAGCAAAAAGCCGACCGGAAGATAATCCTGCGGATTTTGTGACGAAGAATCACAACCGCAAACAGGGCAAATTTTCTCGCCGCCGTTGTCATTCATACAGCCGGGGCATAATCTGTCGGTATTGAACATAAACTTCCTCCGAAGAAAAAAACTGAAATCGGTACGGCATTAACAACACGCCCGATATTATATTAATTATACCATATTTGTCAAGTATCGACGCCTACAAGCTCAAATTTGTCTTTCGTTTCACTGCCTGACCGTCCGTTACCCGAGCGCCCGTCGGGCTCTTTTATCGGTATCATATTCTTAAAAACACAGGTGTGGCGTTCGGTTATTAATCTATCCTCATGCAAAGAACCGAAGTACCAATGCTTAAAATCGCACGAACGCCCGATTTCCTCAAGATATCCGTTAAGCTTATTAACACGGTCGGCGTCTCCCCTGCGCATAAGTATTGCGCTCTTAACAAGAGACGGAGGCTCATGGGTTATTATGTAATCAACCTTAAGCCCTGCTTCGTCAAGTCGCTTTGCGCCCTCTGCCATTTCGGCAGGAGTAGGTTCTTCTTCACGCCACCAGTTTCCCTGCTCTAAACGCATATCCTTATCGGTGCTTTCTCCGCCGCCGAATGTAAAAAAGCTTTTCCCCTCTATTTCAAATATCTGACCCCTCATCAGGTGGACAAGATTACCCTTTATTCTGTGAACCATTCCGCCGTGCCAATATGTAACCCTGGCTTTGTAAATGGTATCAAGATTATCATGCGTTCCGTCGACAAATGCAGTGACAAACCGCCGTGTAGCAAGAAAATCTATTACCCGGCGTTCGTTTTTTCCGCCGTCGAAAATATATCCGAAATCGCCGCATACAATAAGTACATCGCCGCTTTTCAGTTTTCTGAAATTTTTATCGTAAAGCCGTTCCAAACAACCGTGCATATCGCCTGTTATATATACCGTAAAATTCACCTGCCGAAATTAAATTTAGGTCTTTAAATAAAAAAAGAATTATGTTATAATACGATTATACAACATATTCAGGGAGATTTCCATGCTAAAAAAGATTTTTTCCGTAATTTCCATAATTTTTTTGACAATTTCAGTAATTGTCATACCCATTAATGCCTCGGCGTATGAGGTTTCGGGCTTTGATATTACAGCAAAGGCAGGTATGCTTGTATCGCTTGATACGGGCGAGGTGCTGTACAGCAACAATATAGACCAAAAGATGTATCCCGCCTCTCTCACAAAAATAATGACGGTAACGCTTATGCTTGAAAGCGAAAAATACAATCCGGACGGCAAGGTTGCTATGACAAAAGAAGTGCAGAAACTGATATCCGGAACCGGAAGTTCTGTTTCAACCCTGCAAGTCGGGGAAGAAATCACTCAGCTCGATTTGGTTTACACCGTACTTATGTCATCATTCGGCGACTGCGCTTACCTTGCCGCAATTTATTACGGCGGCTCGGTAGAAGCGTTTGTGGATATGATGAATTCCAAGGCTGCCGAGCTCGGGCTTTCCGGCACGCATTACGCAAACCCCGTCGGCTTACATGACGACAATAATTACACAACCGTCCGTGATGTATATACGCTGACAAAATATGCTCTTCAAAACGAAACCTTTAAGACTGTGTGCGAATCTCCGAGATACACGATAGAGGCGACAAATATGTCCCCTGCACGCACAATATCAACCACCAATTTTTTGCAGGATACCACAACAAATTATTATTACCAATATGCACACGGCGTAAAAACCGGCTTTACCGATGAAGCAGGCCGTTGTCTTGTCAGCACCGCCACATACGGAAATTATAACTATATGTGTATACTTATGAACTGCCCGAACAACACAGGGCAGCGTGTTGAGTTTATAGAAAGCGCCAACCTATACCGTTGGGCTTTCAATAATTTCTCTTTCAAAGAGGTTGCCGGTTCCACCGATCCGGTATGTGAAATTCCTGTGGAGCTTTCGTTTGACACCGACTTTGTAGCGCTTTATTTTGAAAAGTCATTTAAAACCGTACTTCCTAACGGAGCGGACGATTCTACAATTGTTGTAAAACCAAAGCTTTTAAAGGAAAAGACCGAGGCGCCCGTTAAAAAGGGCGAGGTTTTAGGCACTGCGGACATAATATATGCCGAACAGGTTATCGGAACGGTCAACCTTGTTGCCGGAAACTCGGTAAAGGCAAGCCGACTGCTGGTGGCATTAAAATATGTCAAAAGGTTTTTTGCCTCAACTTATATGAAAATAATTTATGCAGTAATAGCTGCGGCTGTTTTGATATTTATATTTATGATAGTACGGCTTAATATTGCACGGCTTAGAAAAAGGCGTGTTAAGTATATACCGTACGGCAAAAAAAAAGGTGACAGAAATGAGCATTAAAAAAACGGCGGCAATAATTTTGTCGGCAATAATTTGTCTTTCGTTTGCCTCCTGCGGCAAAAAGAAAACCGAAACAAACGAAGATACTTCCTCGGGCTACGGAATACACCATGCGGTAATAACGGTTGAAAACTACGGTGAAATCAAGCTTGAGCTTGACGGAGACACAGCCCCTATAACCACTAAAAACTTCGTAGAGCTTGCAAAGAGCGGTTTTTATGACGGTCTTACTTTCCACAGGATAATATCAGGATTTATGATTCAGGGCGGAGATCCGCTCGGAAACGGAACCGGCGGAAGCGATAAAAATATTAAGGGAGAATTTTCAAACAACGGCGTCAAGAATGACATTTCTCATAAAAGAGGCGTTATTTCAATGGCACGCTCGCAGGATATGAACAGTGCATCCTCCCAGTTCTTCATAATGCATGAGGATGCCGATTATTTAGACGGCTCTTATGCGGCATTCGGTCATGTAACAGAGGGGATGGACGTTGTGGACAAGATTGCCGAAAACACTCCTGTTGTCGATTCAAACGGAACTGTACTTCCCGATAATCAGCTCATAATAAAATCCATTACCGTGACAGACTGATAACAAGCATTAAAAAAGCTCCGAAATTCGGAGCTTTTTGTTTTATACCGTTGTTTTCTGTTTTTCCTTTTCATCGGATTTATGCAAATCCTCTATTGTGACCTTGCTTTTGTGCGGAATCGGTTTCCAGTCAACCTTTTTGAACAGCGCAACATACTGGGTATATCTGCCTATAATATCAAAGGTCGGCCATGTAAAGGAATAGAGCAATATCTTTGAAAGCGGCAGCTTTTTAATTCTCTTATGTTCAATTATAAATAAATATACCGCCGTAACTGTATTTTCAAGGTATTTGCCTAATCTGTAAAGTATTCGCCACCAAATCGCCACAAGTATTCCGAGGAATAATGCCTGCACGCCCGGATGAACGCTTACCTTAACAGGAAAAATAAATTTTAACAGAGAGCCTAAAAGCGTGCTTTTTGTGAAAAGCGCCGCACCGCTTATTCCTGCTGCGTAGCAATAAAATCCGTAAGCCGCCACCGGCACTATTAACCACTTAATTATATTTATGACAGAAAACGGAGTCAACTGCATAAGCGTATCATACGAAGCGGCACGGTGTCTTATTGATTCGGCAATGTTAAGGCAAAGCTGTTTAAAGCCTTTTTTGCCGTTTTCTTTTTTCTTGTTCCATCGGGTTTTTAAAAAATGTTTACCGCAGAATATGTTTACAAAGAGATACGGTCCTGTTTCGGCAAAGGCAAGCAGGTGTCCTTTAGACCAGCGAAGTCTCTGCCTTAAAGCGATTTTAAGACTTGTCGGCTGTTCGTCGTAAAATTCCGCCGCATCATTATATGTTATCGCATATCCTTGTGCAACGGCGTCTGCCGTAAGGGCTCTGTCCTCTGTAAGGGATGTGTATTTCCAACCGTCTCTTACAACCTCGCTTGCAAATAAAAAGCCAGTTCCCTGTATGTTTGTTGCAAGCCTTAATACAGAACGGGCACGGTGGTTAAACCTTATCGACCTGAGCCAGTGAAGCGCATATGTAGAGGCAATCCAGCTTTCATCAAAATTCTTCGTGTTGCGGTATGAGGTTATGATTTTTTCCCCTGCGTCAAACGAATCGTTCATTCGTGAAATATAATCCGATTTAAGCAGATTATCTGCATCAAAAACAAAATAGCCCTCAAATGATTCACGCCCGTAATCCTCGCCTATTTTATCAAACAAAAACTGTAAGGCGTAGCCCTTTGTTCTATGCTCGCTGTCGAACCGTTCATAGCACACCGCACCCTTTTCTCTTGCAACGGCGGCAGTTTTATCGGTGCAGTTATCCGCCACAACAAAAACGGTCACAAGTGCGCTCGGGTAATCCTGCTTTTTAATACTGTCAAGCAGATTGCCGATTACATTTTCTTCATTTCTGGCGGCAATTACGACCGCATATTTATGTTGCTTTTTCGCAGGAGGGAATTTTCTTGTAAAGAAAAGACCGATGATTTTATAAGCTGTTTTGTATATAAGCATTGCCGAAATCACCGAGCCTATAACCGCATAAACCGTCTTGAGTTCGGGATACCAGCCTCCTATTTTATCTGCGGCGTTTACCGTATACAAAACAGCGGACATTATGTTGAAATTCATTTTCTGTCACTGTATTTGGCATTGTAGCTTTCTATGCAACGGGCGATGATTTTTACGGCTTCTTCCCTGCCGCCTATTTTATCAACCGCTGTTTCCTTACCCTCAAGCTGTTTATACACAGAGAAAAAGTGCCGCATTTCATCGAATAAATGCTTAGGAAGCTCATCAACGCTGTCAAAGCAATTATATGTCGGGTCTTTAAACGGAATGGCGATTATTTTTTCGTCATTTTTTCCGCCGTCAAGCATTGTAAGCACTCCGATAGGATAGCACTCAACCAATACAAGCGGGTCTAAAGGCTCGTTACACAGCACCAAAACATCAAGCGGATCTCCGTCATTGGCAAGTGTACGGGGGATAAATCCGTAATTTGCCGGATACTGCATAGAGGTATACAGAATACGGTCAAGTATTATACATCCCGTTTCCTTATCAAGCTCGTATTTTTTCTTATCTCCCCTTGTTATCTCTATAACAGAGAGGAAATTTTCGGGCTTTATGCGTTCCGGCGAAACATCATGCCAAATATTCATATTTTGCCTCCGTTAAATAATTTTGTTACAGTATAATTGTATCATAATCCTTTTGTTTGTCAATAGTCGGCAGAAATTACCTCGTACTCGGCACTAAGCCTTTCCCACTCGGTCATAACTGCGTCAAGCTCCGTTTCCGCCTCTTCTATTTCCTTTTGCAGTTCTTCAAGTCTTAAATAATCGCTTGCGTTTTCTTCCCAGCCGAGTTCGGATTTAAGTCCGTCGATTTTTTCCTCAAGCAAAGATATTTTTTCTTCTGCCTTTGCTATGGCTCTTTCATATTTCGATTTTTCTTTAAGCGGCGTTGTATAGCTTTTTTTCGGCTTTTGCTGTACCTCTTGCGGCTTTTCCTCCGGCGGAGCTTCTTTCTTTCCCTCAAGGTACTGCGTATAACCGTAAGGATAATAATTCACAGCGTCCTTTTCAAACACCAGAAGGCTGTCGGAAATTTTGCCTATAAAATAACGGTCATGCGAAACGAACAGCACCGTACCCTTAAAATGCAGAAGCATTTCCTCAAGTGTTTCCTTACCCACGATATCCATATGGTTTGTAGGCTCGTCAAGGATAAGAAAATTCGGTCGGCGTTTGAAAATTTTACAAAGCGAAAGTCTGACCCTTTCGCCGCCGGAGAGCATATCTACCGTTTTGAATACTTCCTCGCCGCTGAATAAAAATGCGCCGAGGGCACTTCTTGCCTCAAAATCCGTCATTCCGGGGAATGCCTTTAAAAAGTCCTCTAAAACCGTATCCGAGCTTGAATACTGCGCCATCTGCTGGTCAAAATATCCGATATTAACCCGTGTTCCGAAGTTGTATTCACCGCCGAGCGGCTTCACCTGCCCCATAAGCGTTTTTATAAATGTGGATTTTCCGAGACCGTTTCCGCCTATTATTCCGACCTTTGCACTGCGTTTCATTTCAAGATTTACGGTTGAAAGCGGTGCGTCATAGCCTATAATCAGGTTCTTAACGGACAGCACATCCTTTACGCCTATGTCCTCCGGTTCAAAATCCGCATGGAATGTCCTCATATCATAAGACTCCGGCGCCTCTGCCGGTTTCATTTTTTCTATCTGTTTAAGCTTTGACTGTGCCATCGCCGCCTTTGTCGGTTTATATCTGAACTTTTCCACAAGCTCGGTCAGGCGTTTTATTTCTTTTTTCTGCGCTTCGTACTCTTTCTTTTGCTGTTCTCTGAGTTCCCTTTTCGCCTTCACAAACTGTGTGTAGTTGCCTGCATATTTGTGCGTTTTCCCGTGTTCTATTTCATATACCGTATTTACGGTGTTATCAAGGAACATACGGTCATGCGAAACTACAACGAAAGCCTTTTTATAGTCCCTTAAGTAACCCTCAAGCCACTCCACCGCCTCAATATCAAGGTGGTTTGTAGGCTCGTCAAGCAAAAGTATATCAGGCTTTGAAAGCAAAAGCTTTAAAAAAGCTATTTTGGTCCTCTGTCCGCCCGAAAACTCGGATAACGGACGGTATTTCTGTTCTTCTGTAAAACCGAAATGCTTTATAGCCGCCTCGTACTCCTTTTCAAAATAAAAGCCGCCGTAAGCGGTAAATCGGTCAAGCAGTACGGTATAATTCTTTATATTTTCCTCGCTCTGCTCGCTTTCCATTTTTTCCTGAGCCTCTTCAAGCTCGTATTTTAGCGAAAGTATATCGGTATAGGCAGAGCGTATTTCTTCTAACAGAGTAACACTGTCGTCATCAAAAGCCATTTGAGTAAGAACGCCTATTTTAGGTTTTCCGGATACAGCAAAAAAACTGTCGGTATCGCTGTCAAGCTTTTCAAGCGTATATTCTCCGGAAATAAGCTTCAAAAGCGTTGTCTTACCGCAACCGTTGCGGCCGACTACCGCTATTTTGCTTTCATCGTTAATTTCAATGTTTACCTCTTTTAAAATCGGCTCACCCGAAAGCTCCACAACGCCGTTCTGAATTTTAAGCTGCAAAAAAATACCCCCTGTCAAATAAAACTGACAAAGGGTATTTTAACATTTTTTACAAAACTTTGCAATAGCGTATTAACTGCAACGCCTGTGAGTGCTGTGGTTTACAATAATTTTTTTATTAATATGCAAATTATAGTGGAAATCGGGGTGAAAATATATTATAATACCCTTATACTTTTGAAAGGAATTATTAATATGAAGAAAAAAAGTTTAATTGTAATTATTGTAATACTGGCAATTATCGCCATAATCATTGGCTTTATAGCCGGCTCTTATAACGGACTTGTTGAAAAGCGTGAACAGGTTGATAATGCTCAGGCAACCATTTCTACACAGCTTCAGCGCCGTGCAGACCTTATTCCGAATTTTGTATCCACGGTTAAGGGCTATTCGGATTATGAACAAAACACCTACCTTGCCGTGACCGAGGCACGCTCTGCCGTATCGGGTGCGAAAACCGCCAATGAGCAGGCAAAAGCCAACGAACAGCTTGACAGTGCTATTTCAGTATGGGTAAATGCCATAACAGAAGCCTATCCTGAGCTTAAAGCAGATAAACAGTATAACGCTTTACAGGATGAACTTTCCGGAACCGAAAACAGGATTGCAAGAGCACGCACCGATTACAATTCCGCCGCAAAGAGCTACAATGTTTCGGTTAAAAAATTCCCGAAAAACATTATTGCCGGCATTTTCGGATTTGAAAAGGTTGAATATTTTGAATCTCAGGACGGAGCAGAAAGCGTTCCGCAGGTGAGCTTTGACTGATAATATATGAAAATAATATTAAAAATCACGGCGTTTACAGCCGCTCTATGCCTCTTTACCTCAACGGTATTTGCCGCAAATAAGTATCCTGATCCCACCGACCGTTTTTTTGTTGACGATTTCGCCGGTGTAATAAGCAGTGAGGACAGTGAGGAAATTTTTTCAAGAGCCGTTAAGCTTGAAGAAAAAACTACCGCTCAGGTTGTTACCGTTACCGTTAAATCACTTGACGGCGAAGAACCTGCCGATTATGCGCTTGAACTCGGAAGAAAATGGGGTGTCGGGCAAAAGGATAAAGACAACGGCGTTGTAGTGTTGCTTTCATCCACCGACAGAGAAATATATATTGCAGTCGGCGGCGGTCTTGAGGGTGCGCTGCCGGACAGTAAAACCGGCAGAATAATCGATGATTACGGATTTGATTATTTAAAAAACAACGATTTTTCAAAGGGCTTGCTTGAAATAACCAAAGCGGTCATAAACGAGGTTTATATTGAATACGGTTTAGAGCCGGAGGACGGTTATACCCCGATTGATGACAGTGAAGACGACGAAGTATACAGCAAAAAGGTAATCGTTTCCTGGGTGTTGCTTTTAGCAGTGATTATCCTTTATGTTCTTATTTTCGGAAGACGACATAAAGGTTTTTGGTTCGGAGGTCCTCCGGGTGGCTTCGGAGGAGGCTTTGGCGGTCATGGAGGCTTTTCCGGCGGCGGAGGTTTCTCCGGCGGCGGAGGAGGCTTTTCCGGCGGAGGCGGATCATTCGGCGGAGGCGGAGCCGGAAGAAGCTTTTAAATTATTAATAACGGAGCAGTACCATAATGGACAACGAACAAAACGAAAAAAATTACGGCGATTATTTCAAGTCGCTTGAAAAAAGAATATCTTATGAAAAAAGCACTGCTCCGAAGACCTCAACTCCGAAAAGCAGGAGCAGAAAAAAAGGTTCATTTTATAAAGTAATAAGATTGAAACCGGCTTTTATATTATGCTTTATCGCTGCTGTAATTACAGCAGCTTCCGTAATTATAGTGCGAAGCAAGAGCAGTCCAAAAACGCAAAATTTAAATCAGGATTCTCCGGACTCTGAGATCTTGTATTCATATTCGAAAAAAAAAGATGAAGAAAAGATTTCGTACAGCTTTACAGACAGCTCTTCCGCAATACCGGACACGAATGATGCGGCCGGTGCTATCATCGTAAATCTTGACACCCACAGCGTGGTGGCTTCAAGAGAAGCTCATACAAGGCTCTACCCTGCATCTACAACAAAAATTCTCACCTTGCTTACTGCCGCCGAAAACATTTCCGATTATGAGAAAACCTTTACTATGACACGCAGTATAACAGATCCGCTGTATGTTGCCGAAGCTACGGTAGCAGGCTTTTCGGACGGTGAAAAGGTGAAGATGATTGACCTTTTGTACGGAACAATTCTCCCTTCCGGAGCAGACGCCGCTATGGGACTTGCCGTAAAGCTTACGGGAAGCGAAGAAGGTCTTGTAAAGCTTATGAACGAAAAAATAAAGGCTTTAGGACTTAAAGACACCCATTTTACAAATGTAACCGGTCTTTACGATGAAAACCATTACACAACCGCTTATGATATGGCGGTAATTCTTGAAGCGGCGCTTAAAAACCCAATTTGTAAAAAGGTTCTCTCAACCTATCAATACACTACCGCCGCAACCGAGCAACACCCTGACGGTATTTTGCTTTCGGCAACACTGTTCAATTATATGTACGGAACAGAACCTCAAACAGCCACTATCGAGGGCGGAAAGACAGGATTTGTGAACGAATCCGGTTATTGCATTGCCTCATACGGCAGCAACAATGAAACCGGCACAAAATACATTGTGGTAACCCTTAAAAACTCGGCAAGGTGGCCTGCCTTTTACGGTCAGATTGATTTATATAAGCAGTTTGCGAAATAAACCTGCAAAACACAAAGCAGATACGCCGAAAAAGCGTACCTGCTTTAATTTTATCTGCCAAGTAATGTATCAAAAGTTTCTTTTATATAAGCCGACGCTGAAACACCGTCTTTGGACGGAACATAGAAAATGCAGTAAGCCAGCACCGCCAAAACCACCAGGAGTATGATAGCCGTTATCAGTATTCCGAGATTACCGTAAAACATCGGTCTGCGTCCGCCGTAATTATCAGTATCGGTTTTATAAGCCGAATCCTCGTCAGACTCAAGCGCATAACGGCTGTTGTAATAATCTGCGGCACCCTTCTTGATTTTTTGGGACTCCACATAAAGCTGCGAACTGTCTTTATCAAGATAGTCCGATTCCTTTATATTCCCGTTATATGATTTATCGTCTTCCTCGTAAATCATACCGCCCGAAAGCTCGACCTCGCCGTCAACGGCGGTTTGCTGTGAAAATGAATTTAACGGCACAGATGCGGTTTCCTCTTCCCCGTCTCCGGTGAAAAATTCTTTGGTTTCTTCGGTGTTATCACCTTTGTCAGACAATACAGGTTCCGCATTTATCTCTTTCTCGGAGGAGGATAAAATATCATTTTCATCTGCAGGCACTGCACTGTCCTGAATAACAGTAGGCTCTGCGACAGGTGTGAAAGGCTCCACCGCAGGAGCAGGTTTACTCGCAGAATCAGCCTTTGTTTTAAGCTCTATCGCACACAATTCCTCAATATAAGGATGTATTAGCGTATTCATAATAGATTTGCGTATTTGACGGTCCTCAGTGAGGAATATCATAGTCTGCGGTCCGCTTTCTATAATGCAGCCGCCGAAAATTCCGTCACCCGTGACAAGCGGTGTAGCACCGCCGATAACCTTAATTTCGTCATCGCCGGAAATTCCGAACTGTTTATTGTCAATAACATTAAGCGGTTTTCCTATAGCGTGGGAGGCAATATCGATTATGCCGTCATTTCCGAAAAGCTTACCTGCTATTATTATAACACGGCTTCGTGACACGGCACGGGCAAGCTCATGTACAAAAGTTTTTTTATCCGAGGCCTTATCTGTGAGCAGTCTCATACGGCAGCAACCGCAAAGATTAAATTCCATCTCAAAGTCTGTATTTGTGCTGTAATATATTATATCAACCTTTAAATTTTGAAACATAAAGAAACCTTCCCCTTTGCTTTTATTACTGTTAATACGGATATTCCAAATTGCGGTCTTCGTACCACCGTTTAGGATACCTTGGCGACGCATTGGTTACCGCCTTTGATGTGTCAACCGTCAGGCTTTCGCCGTTTCGGGTTTTCCTTGCCATAACAACAAACCTGGCATTTTCGAAATCATAGTCACAGGTCACAAGTGTAATTATATCGTCGCCATAGTATGCGTCAACGCCGGTGTCGATAATACTTCTTTCTTTCGCCTCCGAGTACCATTTGTCGAATTCTTCCTCATCCGAAAATTTATTGCGGTAAATATTATAAACATATCCGTCATCGTCTTCCTTTGAAGCATTAAGAACGAATGCGGCATAAATTTTATAGGTGCTTTCACCGTAAAGCGTTGAAAAATTGATAATCGGATTTTGCTTATAAAAGCTGAGCGTTTTATATTTTACAAGGTTTGCAAACATAGAGCCGTTTTTCATATGATGCCCGTAAATAACAAGATTTTTGTCCTGTTTTTCGGCTGTCAGCGTGTTCGAACAATCTAAAAACAGCGCCCCGTATGTGCTTTTTTGCTTGGCTTGATTGTGATTAAGATAAAACTCGTTATCAGTAGTTTGAAAAAACGGATTGTCAATATTAGTGCCTGGCACGGTTATCCAGCCCTTGAAATCACTGTTGCTTTCAAGCATTTCCTCTATTGCCGACTTTTCGTCGGTGCCGGTGGTATCCGAAACATCGCTGTGCCAAATTTCACGGCTCTTGTCAATAATGCTTTCCTGCTTTTTCCCATACAGAAAATAATTTGTCAAATAACCTGCCGAAACAATGAGCACGGCAAGGGACACCAAAAAGAATACCTTAATTATAATCTGCTTAACATTGTCCCGTTTGTTGGGGATATACGAAAGGTAGAGCTTACAGAAAAAATTTGCGACCGCTCCGCTTTCCTTTGCATGCTTCATTACTTTACTTCCTTAACAGTATTTATTAAAAGCTCAAGGGCATTTTTCACAGCCTCGCTGCGCACATAATCCCTGTTCACAGCGTCAATATCAAGCCTTTTAACCGCCGTTCCTTTTTGGCCGGCGACTGCTATATAAACAAGCCCGGGATTATGCCCCTCAGAGCCGTCCGGCCCTGCTACCCCTGTTACCGAAACGCCGAAATCGGCACTTGCTTTTTTCCTGATACCCTCTGCCATTTCACTTGCGGTAATCGAGCTTACCGCTCCGAATGAATTTAAAGTCGAGCTTTTTACCCCAAGCACCTCGTTCTTAATTCGGCACGAATAGGATGTTACACCGAGTTCATAGACCGAAGAAACACCCGGCACTGCGGTAAGATATGCGGAAAGCAAACCGCCGGTACAGGATTCCGCAACAGCCACAGTAAGCTTTTTTTCCTTAAGAATTCTCACCGCTTCTGCGGCAGTTTCGTAAACCAAGTTATTCATAGTCACTCCGTTTTCAGCTATTCAACATAAGAATAAACTGTTTCGTTTACAGCCTTTTCCACAAGCCGTTCAACATCTAATTTCTTTTCCGCTTCCTCGCAAAGAGCAAGAGTGGGTCTCGTTTTCGGGTGTTTCGGAGTAAACACCGTGCAACAGTCCTCATAAGGCAGAATTGAAGTTTCGAAAGTATCTATCCTGCGTGAAACCGCAACTATATCTTCCTTATCCGACCCTATAAGCGGACGGAGAACAGGCATATTAACCACACTGTCCGTAGTAACCAAAGCCGGAAGAGTCTGACTTGCCACCTGCCCGAGACTTTCCCCCGTGATAAGTGCAAGACTTCCCCAATGCCTTGCTATTCGCTCGGATATTCTCATCATCATACGGCGCATTATAAGGGTGAAATATTCCTCAGGACAGTTTTTGCCTATTTCATCCTGAATTTCGGTAAAGGGAACTACCGCCAAATCAATGGCTCCGCTGTATGCCGCAACCTTTTTCAGCAAGGTTCTGACTTTAAGCTCTGCTCTGGGGCTTGTATACGGCGGACTTGCAAAATGTATTGCGTTTAATCTGAGTCCACGCTTCGCCATCGTCCATGCGGCAACCGGGCTGTCAATTCCGCCTGAAATTAAGACTGAAGCAGTACCTGCCGTTCCTACCGGAAGTCCGCCTGCTCCCTTTATTTGCTCGCAGTGTATATAAGCCGCAAAATCACGGATTTCAACAAATACTATACGGTCCGGGTTATGCACATCAACCTTTAAATGCGGAAAAGCCCGAAGTAATGCTCCGCCGACCTCACGGCTTATTTCGGGAGATGTAAGCGGGAAGCTCTTATCCGCCCTTTTGGACTCAACCTTAAAGGTTTTAATATTTTCCATTACAGTTTTAAGATATTCGGGAGCTGCCGAAAGTATGTCCGCTAAATTCTTTTCACAAACACAGGCACGGCTGAATCGGGCGATACCGAATACCTTACTTACAATAGAGAGAGCCGCTTCAAAATCATAGCCGTCAGACACCGGCTCAATATATATTGCGGATTGGAGATTTCTTATTTTCACCTCGCCCAAGCTTTTAAGCCTGCGCTTCATATTTTTAATTAAAGCGTCTTCAAAATTCCGGCGGTTAAGTCCCTTAAGGGCTAATTCGCCGTTTTTAATCAGGATAATTTCTTTCATTATTAAGCCTTCCTCAGTTGCCTTACCGCATCATCAAGCGCACCGCAAAGCGACTGTACATCTTCTTTTGTATTATATCTGCTGAAGCTTATTCTGAGCGCTCCGTCAACCCTTTTTCGCTCCAAGCCCATTTCGTTCAAAACATAACTGCCGTGACCCTTTGCACAGGCACTGCCGCTTGAAACAAAAATGTTACGGCTTTCAAGGAAATGCAACAGTGTTTCCGAGCGGTACCCCGGTAATGAAATGTTGAGTATATAAGGCAGACAGTCATCCGTAGAATTAACAACAACAGATTCGTTTTTAAGCAATTCCGATTTTGCAAAACAAAAAAGTTCTTTCTGCTTTAAAAGCTGTTTTTCCAAAACAGGCAGTGCAGTGACAGCTCCCTCCAGTCCCATTATAAGGGGCATCGGTTCGGTACCTGAGCGCATACCGCTCTCCTGACCGCCGCCGGTAACAAACGGATTTATATGCACGCCCTTTTTGCAGTACAAAAATCCTATACCTTTAGGCCCGTGTATTTTATGGCCGCTGGCTGAAAGCAAATCACAACCGAGCCTGTTTATATTTATAGGCAGCTTTCCGTATCCTTGAACGGCATCGCAATGGAAAAGCGCATTTGCGGCAATACTTTTTGTGAGCCTTACGGCTTCCTTTACAGGTTGAATTGCGCCGGTTTCGTTATTTACAAGCATCATACTGACAAGAACCGTATCTTTTGTAAGCGCATTTTCAAGCGAGGAAAGGGCTATTTTTCCGTCCTTTTCCGGTTTTAGCCTTATAACCTCAAGTCCCTCGTTTTCAAGGCGTTTTACGGTTTCAAGCACCGAAGGGTGTTCAATAGCGGTGGTAATAACCCTGCCGCCCCGTTTTTTAGCCTTAAGAGCCGAGAGAATTGCGGTATTGTTAGCCTCGGTTCCGCTCCCGGTGAAAATAATTTCATCCGCCCTTGCAGCGATTGAATCGGCAACGGTCTCACGGGCTGAGTTCAGTGCGATTTCCGCCTCCATACCGAGCCTGTGAAGCGATGAGGGATTACCCCAATTTTCCTTAAGACATTTATTAATACACTCTATCGACTCGGCGCAAGGCTTTGTTGTAGAGCTGTTATCAAGATAAATAATATCCGCCATATAGCCGTTACACATCCCAAATACTATATATTGTACATTATACAACATTTTTGTCGAATTAACAATAGCTGTCTCACTATTTTTTTATTATATATAGGAAAAACTTGATAATAGAAATATTTTATGATAATATTATACGGTTGAGAGGAGAATTTAAGTGACCGATTTAGAAAGAGAAATCAGCAGACGGCGCACCTTTGCGATAATTTCACATCCGGACGCCGGTAAAACAACCCTTACGGAAAAATTCCTTCTGTACGGCGGTGCAATAAAAACCGCAGGCTCTGTTAAAGGCAAAGCAACGGCAAAGCATGCAGTTTCCGATTGGATGGAGCTTGAAAAGCAAAGGGGTATATCCATAACCTCGTCCGTTATGCAGTTTGAATATGAGGGGTACTGTATAAATATTCTTGACACTCCGGGACATCAGGATTTTTCGGAGGATACTTACCGCACGCTTATGGCGGCTGACAGCGCCGTAATGGTAATAGACGCCGCAAAGGGTATCGAAGCACAGACACGAAAGCTGTTTAAGGTATGCGCCATGCGGCATATTCCGATTTTCACATTTATCAATAAGCTTGACCGTGAGGCCCGTGACCCGTTTGAGCTGTTAGACGAGCTTGAAAAGGAGTTCGGAATCGGCACATACCCCGTAAACTGGCCTATCGGGTGCGGTGTAAGCTTTAAAGGCGTTTTTGACAGGGATAAGCGTGAAATACTTGCCTTTAACGAATTTCACAGAGGACAGGATAAGCTTAAAGCCACTCCGTGCGATATAACAGACACCGAAAAGCTTGACGAGCTTATAGGCGAATACCAACGGGCAGAGCTTGTTGACCAGATAGAGCTGCTTGACGGCGCAAGCTATGAGTTTGACATTGAAAAGGTGAGAAAAGGCGAGCTGACTCCGGTATTTTTCGGATCGGCGCTTACAAATTTCGGTATTGAGCCTTTTCTTGAAAACTTCCTGAAAATGACCACTCCTCCTCTTCCCCGTATTTCCGAGGGTGAAGAAATAAGTCCGTTTGACAGCCACTTTTCAGCCTTTGCATTTAAAATACAGGCTAATATGAACAAGAATCACCGTGACAGAATAACCTTTTTCCGCATTTGCTCAGGCAAATTTGAAAGAGGAGCCGACTATTATCATGTGCAGGCAGGAAAAACCGTCCGTCTTTCACAGCCGCAGCAGATGATGGCGGAAGAACGGCAGGTAATAAACGAGGCGTATGCAGGAGATATAATCGGTGTTTTTGACCCGGGAATTTACTCAATCGGAGACACTGTATGCTCTGCCCAAAAGCATGTAAGGTATGAGGGTATTCCGACCTTTGCACCCGAACATTTCGCCATGATTGAACAAAAGGACAGCCTTAAACGCAAACAGTTTGTAAAAGGCGTTGAGCAAATAGCGCAAGAGGGTGCAATACAAATTTTCCGTGAGCCTAATTCCGGTATGGAGCGGGTTATAGTGGGCGTTGTTGGCGTTTTGCAGCTTGAGGTTCTCGAATACCGTTTAAAGAACGAATACTCGGTCGATGTAATAAGAAACGACCTGCCTTACCAGTACATCCGCTGGGTTAAAAACCGTGATATCGATATTAAGAGTCTTAATCTTACCTCCGACACTAAGTGGGTGCAGGACTTCAAGGATAACAATATTCTGATATTCACAAGCGAATGGAACATTAATTGGGCGCTTGACAAAAACGAAGGTCTTTTACTTGAAGACTTCAGCAAAGAATAGTAAAAACGGGTTTGACCGAAATTCGGTCAAACCCGTTTTTTTAATTAGAAGCTGTCGGCTCTTTAATTTTCTTTACCTTAAACTGCTTTACAGCGTAGTTATTGATCTTGGTTTCAAGCTTTCCGGCATATTCCTTAATATCCTTCTCATATTCATCGTCTTTAATAAGATGACGAACTGTTAAATCCAAGGTTTCGGTGTAGTAATCGTCAGCCTTTATGTCCTGCTTTACGGCAAGCACAACGCCTGCATCATCCGCAAGCTCGATTACCTTAACCTCACCGTCAGCCATTTCCTTAACCGCATCGTACTGATCGGATTCATAAGCCGTATCCTCAGCGCCCAATATAGAAGCGTATTTATCCTTAGGCTGTTTTTCATCAGACGATGTATCGGTATCATCCTCATCAGTGGTGCCGTTGTAGTCCTTGTATACCTCTTCAAAGGTCTTTTTACCGTTCTTAAGCTCATCGGCATAAGCGTTTATTTTGTCTTTAAGCTCGGTTTTTTCATCGTCCGATTTATCGGAAAAGCTTACCTGAAGCATATCGGCAATAACAAAATTATCGTACATTTTCTGCTTTACGGTTTCGGCGTCAATCGCTTTTGTGCCGTCAGCACCGTAAAGATGCTCGAAATAAACTGTCGAGTAGTAGGAATCCGTCATATAGCTTTTATAAGTGCTTTGTCCCACTCCGTTAGGCTCGAAATATGAAGAATATCCGTAGTTTGTCCAATAATAGTCGGCGTAGGTTTCCGCCTGTGTTTTTTCATCCTCGGGTATTTCAAGCTTGTTTTCCTTACAAAGTGTTTTGTAAGCGGCAATTTCTTTTAACGACTCAAGGGCGGTATCCTCAACCCAATCAACAAACTTTTTATCGTCTATCTTCTTGGAATAATAGTCTATATCGGAAGTTGATTCATCGTCCGAAAGATTTTCCTGCACCTTTGATTTTGCCTGTGAATCCGCATTAATGAGCGCACACATATAATATGCCGAAGTAAACTCAACATCACCTACGGTAACGGCAATCTCATCCTTCGGATGGCATGCGGCTGCGGTTGCGGCAATTATTAATACCGACGATACCGCCAATAATCTTTTAAAACAATTCATTTATATTCCTCCAAAAAGAGATTAACAAGTTAATTATATACCAAAAGCTTTAAAAAGTCTACAATAATTTGTAAATTAAAGCGCATTTGCGAGTTCTTCGGTAAGCTCGGACATTTTTTGACCGTTTTTAAGTCTTATAACATAACTCGGTTTGCCTACGGCCGAAATCGTAAAGCGGTTTCCAAAGTAAGCAGTCAGCTTTTCCACCGTTTCCGATTGTATGGAATTGATATGAAGAACCGCACTCTGCGGAGTGCCGGTAATCTCGGCAATTTTTGCGGCAGCCGCCTTATTTCTAAGCATTGCAATATCAATAAGCCCCATAACCGGCACAGGAGGCTCGCCGAAACGGTCGCACAGCTCGTCTATAACATCACTTGCGTCATCGTCTGTCCTGATAGCGGCAATCCTTTTATAAATTCCAAGCCTTGCAGGCAATGACTCAATATAGCTTTCGGGTATAAATGCCGAAACATTAAGATCCACAGTACAGGGTATATCGTCCTCCGGCGGTTTTCCGTTTTCTTCGTTTACCGCTTCGCTTAAAAGCTTTAAATACATATCGTAACCGACCGACTCCATATTACCGTGCTGATCGCCGCCCAAAATACTTCCGGCTCCTCTTATTTCAAGGTCTCGCATGGCAATTTTAAAGCCCGAACCGAATTCGGTAAATTCCCTTATAGCCTCAAGCCGTTTTGACGCCACATCCGAAAGCTGGCTGTTCTGTCTGAAGCAAAAATAAGCATACGCTCTTCTCGGGGAGCGCCCCACACGGCCTCTTAATTGGTGGAGCTGAGCCAGTCCCATTTTATCTGCCTCTTCTATTATAAGCGTGTTTGCGTTAGGGACATCCACACCTGTTTCAATAATTGTTGTGCAGACGAGAACATCTATTTCGTGCTCAACCAATCTTCGCCATATATCGCTCAACTCTTCCTCGCTCATTCTGCCGTGTGCAATACCGATATTCACATCGGGCAGGCTTGCCGAAAGCGAAGCGGCACACCGTTCTATTGTGTCAATACGGTTGTGGAGATAATACACCTGTCCGCCCCGTCTTACCTCTTTATTGATTGCGTCTGTTATAACACCCCTGTTATATTCAAGCACATAGGTCTGCACAGGATGTCTGTCACCCGGCGCCTCGTCTATTGAAGACATATCTCTGAGTCCCGACATCGCCATATTAAGCGTTCTCGGTATCGGCGTTGCACTGAGAGTCAGTATATCAACAAACGGATACATTTCCTTAAGCCGCTCTTTCTGTGCCACCCCGAAGCGCTGCTCCTCGTCTATTATAACAAGTCCTATATTTTTAAAGGTTACATCCTTTGAAATAAGTCGGTGCGTTCCTATCACCATATCAAGTCTGCCGCATTTAAGGTCGGATATTATTTTGGTTTGCTCCTTCTGCGGCACAAAGCGGTTAAGAAGGGCAACGGTAACCGGCATATCCCCAAAACGGCGGACTGCGGTGTTATAGTGCTGCATAGCAAGAATTGTTGTAGGCACAAGTAAAGCACACTGTTTTCCCTCGCCTATGCACTTAAATGCCGCCCTGAGCGCAACCTCTGTCTTTCCGAAGCCCACATCTCCGCATAAAAGTCTGTCCATAGGAACGCTCCGTTCCATATCCTGCTTTATTTCATTTATACAGCGCAGCTGATCTTCGGTTTCATCATATTCAAAACGCCGTTCAAAATCGTTTTGCAAATCAGTATCGGGACTGAAAGCGTAGCCCTTTGCCGACATCCTTTTGGCATAAAGCGCAGTAAGCTGTTTTGCCATATTCTTTACGGCGGCTTTTACCCTCTTCCTTGTTTTTTGCCAGTCGGTACCGCCAAGCCGATTAAGCTTTACTCCCCCGTTTTCGGCGGCGCCTATATACTTTGAGACAAGGTCAAGCTGTGTAACAGGAACATAAAGTATATCGCTTCCGGCATAATTGATTTTAATATAGTCCTTTGTGACATTTCCGTTTTTTATCCGCTTTATGCCGTCAAAAACACCTATTCCGTGCGATTCATGAACCACAAAGTCGCCCTTGCGAAGCTCATCGAGCGAGCCTATTTCCTGTGCGTTTTTAGGTCTTTTATGCTTTCTTTTGCTTTCGGATAAAATATGCCTGTGCGTAACAAGCATAAATTTTTCCGAGGGTATTTCAAACCCCGCCGAAAGTCCGCCTAAGGTTACCGTTACACCCGACGGTTTGAAATCGAAACTTTCGGAAAAAACACAAGGTATACCCTTTTCATTAAGCTCGGCCGAAAGCACCTGCGCCGCACGGTGTTCGCCCGCCAGAATAACAACGGAGCCTCCCGATTCTCTTATATAAGAAATATCCTCGGAAAGCACAGAGACATCTCCGCTCCATGCCGATGAGCGTTTATAGTTAAAGTTTATCAGGCTTTTCGGCGAAATCCCGTATGAATTCCTCGGAAAATTCTCCATTACCACCGCTTCCGACAGTAACGATAAAAATTCGGTCTTATCAAGCCACAGTTTAGCTGTTCCTGCTGTAAGAAATCCCTCGTTCAGGTAGTTTTCCACATCTGCCGACTGCTGTATTTCAAGTGATTTAAACCTTTCGGATATGCTCCCTATTTCACTTACTGCAAAAATCGCATCTCCGACATAGTCGAGAACTGTCTCGCCACCCTCAAAAATAAAGGGTATATACCTGTCGGGTGAAAACTGTATTCCGCTTTTAAGCGATTCTGTATCCCTTAAAATCACCTCACGCTGTTTTTCGGTAAGGCTTTTTTCGTTTTTCACATAGCTTTCGAGCTTTTTCAAGAGTTCATCAGGGTCAAAAAGCACCTCACACGCCGGCGTTATGCTTATAATATCCGCATTATCGGTTCTGCGCTGAGTTTCCGCATCAAAATATGAAATATTGTCGATTTCATCATCCCAAAATTCAATACGGCAGGGCTCTGCCGAGCCTACCGGAAACACATCGAATATACCGCCCCTTACGGAAAACTGACCGATGCCCTCGCAAAGCGAAACACGCACATATCCGGCATTTACAAGCCTTTGTGAAAGCTCTTTAATATCAACCGTATCCCCTGTTTTAAGCGTAAACCTTGCACGGTTCAGCGTTTCGGGAGGAACTGTGTACTGCAGTGCCGCATCCAAAGACACCGTAAGCACGTCAAAATCCCCGTCCGAAAGCACGGACAGGGTATCTGTTCTTTTATGCTCGTATTCTCTTGAGTATCCCGAAAGCGGACCTATGCAATAGTCTCTCAGCGGAAAATTCACCGCTTTAAGCCCGAGCGACTGCAAATCGTCCCTTAACTCATTTGCAGACGCCTCATCGTTTGTCACAACGGCTATATGCCTCTTTGTATGCTCGGCAAGCGCCGATATAACAGCCGCTTTATGAACAAGCGAAAGTCCGGTGCAAACAAGCGGCAGTCTGTTCTTTTCAACCGAATTTAAAAGCTCTGCATAATCGGGATCGTTTTTAAGTATTTTGCTTATAAATTTCATATTTAACCGTTATACTTATTCATTGCCGAATCTATGCTGCGGCATATTATTTCTTCTGCTGCGGCGGCGGCATTATCAAGCGCTTTTTCAAGCTCCGACTGCTGTTCGTCGGGAATTTTCCCGAGAACCCAATCTTTTAAATCATAATTGCGGTTTGTGCGTTCGCCTACACCTATTTTTATACGCTTAATACCGTCGGTCCCCATAAGCTCTATAATGTCTTTAATACCGTTATGTCCGCCGTGGGTTCCGCTTCGCCTTATTCTGAGTTTACCCACATCAAGCGAAATATCGTCAAACATAATTATAATATTTTCCGTAGGTATTTTATAAAACTTTGCAACGGCAGATACCGCCGTTCCGGAGGCGTTCATATAGGTTTGCGGTTTCAGAAGAAAAACCCTCTTGCCGTTTAATTTGAACTCTCCGTAAACCGAATCAAATTTATGCTTATTAAAGGAAACACCGTGTTTTTCCGCAAGCCGGTCGGCCGCCATAAAGCCTGCATTGTGCCGTGTTTTCTCATACTCAATCCCCGGATTTCCAAGCCCTGCTATAAGCCAAATATCCGCCTTTTTATTTCCGAATATCATAAATTTCTCACCGAGAGCTATTTTAGCACAGAAGGTCTTTTTTGTCAATTTTCACTTATAAAGTGCCGATTGCAGCGTAACTTAAAAAAGCATACCGCCCATGCCTTTGCACGAGCGGTATAAAAATTATATAATCCTGATACGGATTACTCCGTCGATTGCGCCTATCTTATCCGCAACCGCAGAAACATCGGCTTTGCCGATATCAAGCATTGTATAGGCATATTCGCCTTTTGATTTGTTAAGCAAATTTTCTATATTAACATTATCCCCTGCAAATATTCCCGTAATAGCCGTAAGCATATTCGGAATATTTTTATGAATAACGCAAATACGGTTTTCACCGCTTCTGGGCATAGTGATTTCGGGAAGATTTACGGAATTTACTATATTTCCGTTTTCGATATAATCGATAAGCTCCCTTGCCGCCATTCCTGCACAGTTTTCTTCCGATTCGGGAGTAGAAGCGCCGAGGTGCGGTATTGCTATAACTCCGTCCACACCCAAAATATCATCCGACGGGAAGTCGGTAACATAGGAAGCTACCTTTCCCGATTCGAGAGCTGATTTCAAGGCGTCATTATCAACAAGCCCGCCCCTTGCAAAGTTAAGAATACGCACGCCGTTTTTCATTTTTGCTATTGCATCGGCGTTTATAAGATTCTTGGTGCCGTCTGTAAGCGGAACGTGAACCGTGATATAATCGCATTTTTCAAATATCTCATTAATATCAAAAATGTGAATCGTGTTGTGGGTAAGATTCCAAGCCGATTTTACGGAAAGGTACGGGTCATAGCCGTAAACCTTCATTCCGAGAGCGTTGGCGGAATTAGCCACCATAACGCCGATTGCGCCGAGTCCGATTACGCCGAGTGTTTTGTTCTTGATTTCGGGGCCTGCAAATGCGCCTTTGCCCTTTTCAACCATTTTGCCTACCTCTGCGCCGTTACCCTTGAGAGTTTTTGCCCACTCAATTCCCGAAATAACACGGCGTGAGCTTATCAGAAGACCTGCAATTACAAGCTCTTTAACGGCATTGGCATTAGCACCCGGTGTATTAAACACCACTATCCCCTTTTCGGAGCAGCGGTCTATCGGAATATTATTTGTTCCGGCTCCGGCTCTTGCTATCGCCTTTAATGTGTCGGGAAATTCGGTATCGTGCAGTGAAGCGGAGCGAACAATCGCACCGTCTGCATTTTCCACCTCGTCACCTACGGTATATTTATCGTCAAATACATCAAGACCGACCTTTGAAATCTTGTTGTAAGTCTTAATTTTATACATTATGCGTTCTCCTCCTCAAATTTCTTCATAAACTCTACAAGCTTACGAACACCCTCTGTCGGCATTGCATTATAAATGGAAGCACGCATACCGCCTACTGTTCTGTGACCCTTGACATTTACAAATCCGGCTTTTTTGGCTTCGGCTACAAATTTAGCGTCTAATTCCTCATTTCCGGTTACAAACGGAACATTCATTAACGAGCGGTCCTCGGGAACTACGGTACCCTTAAACAAACGGCTGCCGTCAAGGAAATCATAAAGAATTTTTGCCTTTTCTTCGTTTATCTTCTTCATAGCTTCAAGTCCGCCGATTTTCTTAAGCCACTTAAAGGTGAGCCCTGCAATATATATTGCATAGCAAGGCGGAGTGTTGAACATTGAACCGTTTTCAGCGTGTGTCGCATAGTTAAGCATAGTAGGCGTAATATCCATAGCGTTGCCTACAAGGTCCTTACGGATAATAACAATCGTTACACCGGCAGGAGCGACATTCTTTTGTGCGCCGGCATACAGCACACCGAATTTTTTAACATCGATAGGCTCTGACAAAATGCAGCTCGAAATATCAGCAACAAGCGGAACATCGCCTGTATCGGGCAATTCATGATACTTAGTTCCGTAAATTGTGTTGTTCATACAAATATGAACATAGTCTGCCTCGGGGTCAAAGTCTTCCCTTTTTGTTTTCGGAATATATGAATAGGTTTTATCGGCGCTTGAAGCAACAGCACGTGCTTTACCGTAGCGTGCCGCTTCCTTATAAGCCTTGTTTGCCCACTGACCTGTAATAATATAATCCGCCTTGCCGTTTTTGTTCATAAGGTTAAGCGGAATCATTGCAAACTGTGTGGACGCACCGCCCTGCAAAAACAGAACATAATAATCATCCGGTATATTCATAAGCTCACGCAGATTAGCCTCAGCCTCGTCGAAAATTGCCTGATATTCCTTAGAACGGTGGGACATTTCCATTACCGACTGACCGGTAGTGCCGTATTCAAGCATTTCTGCAGCGGCGGTTTTCAATACTTCTTCGGGAAGCATAGAAGGACCTGCACTGAAATTATAAACTCTTGCCATTATTTTTACCCCCATAGAACTTTCGGTTTTTCCGATATTAGTGATATGTATTACATTATATTCAATACGGAATGATTTGTCAATAAGTTTGTTAAAAAAATATCAAAGATTTTAAAATATTTTGCCGATTTTCAAAAAAGTTTGTTATTTTTTTAACAATATACTCTGATTCAAAGGGGAGCCGACCGTTTCCGCTCCCCTTTTTCGTTATTTATTTAAGATTTTCACAAAATCATCGTAAGCTTTTTCCCATGACTCACTGTCTTTAGGAGTATACTCTTTAAGTTCAGTTGAATTTGAAACGGCAGTTCTTATATCGGAAAGTCCGTCAAGCTCACCCAGCGCCGCAAGCACGACTGCAACATTACCCATAACAGTAGCTTCGGACGGTCCTGCGAGTACCTGAACATTGCACGCATCGGACGCCATCTGACACAAAAGCTTATCCTTTATACCGCCGCCGAGAATATTTATTCTGTGATATTCCTTGTTGCTCATTTCGGCAAGCTTGTTAAATGTATGCTTGTATTTCATAGCAAGGCTTTGGTAAATACAACGCATTATTTCGCCCCTGTTTTGAGGGACATACTGACCTGTTCGTTTGCAGAACTCCACTACCCTTTTAGGAAGATTTCCGGCAGTTTCAAAGGCAGGATCATCCACATCTATAAAGCATTTAAACGGCTCCGCTCCCAGAGCCTCTTTTTCGAGCTGATCAAAGCCTACATCATCGCCCTCACGCTTCCACTGACGGCGTGATTCCTGTATAAGCCAAAGCCCCATGATGTTTTTAAGGAAACGGATTGTTCCGTCGTATCCGCCCTCATTCGTAAAGTTAAGCTCTGCCGCCTGTGCGGTCAGTATCGGATCCTTTGATTCTATTCCGAAAAGACTCCATGTACCGCAGCTTATGTAAACAAAATCGTCGGTAGTGCTGGGAGTTGCAACAACTGCCGAGGCAGTATCGTGACCGCACGCCGCAACAACAGGCACTTTTTCACATCCAAGCTCTTCGCATATCTCATCCGAAAGCATACCGTATACTTCACCCGGTTTTATAATATCCGCAAAAATGTGTTCGGGAAGACCGAGCTTTTTAATCAATTCCCTGTCCCAATCCTTTTTATACGGATCAAAAAGGTTTGAGGTTGAGGCAATAGTAGCTTCCTCCTTGATTTCGCCCGTAAGCATATAGGCAAACAAATCGGGTATCATTAACAATTTTTCGGCGTTTTCAAGCTGTTCCGGCTCATGATCCTTAAGATACATAAGCTGATACAAAGTGTTAATACGCATACACTGTATTCCGGTTCTTGAATAAATTTCATCCTGCGAAACGGTTTTAAAAGTTTCCTCGAGCATACCCTCTGTACGGGTATCACGGTAATGAACGGGATTGCCTATAAGCTTGCCCCTTTTATCAATCAGCCCGAAATCAACACCCCATGTGTCTATTCCGATTGCATCAAAGCCACCCGAATTAACCGCCTTTGTAATGCCGGTCTTAATTTCAAAAAACAGACGCAGTATATCCCAATACATAGCGCCGTTTACTATTACCGTATCGTTACTGAAACGGTGTATTTCCTGCATATTGATTTTGCCGTCCGAATACTCAGCGAGCATCGCCCTGCCGCTTGAAGCACCGAAATCAAAGGAAAGTATCTTTTTCATAAGCAACCTCCAACATAAAATGTATCAATTTTATTATATCAAATTCAATTTTCCTTGTCTATGTCCTTTATTCACATAATTTATAACTTGAATTATGCATATAAAACTCATATAATTATTACGGTGATTGATTTGTGGGAATATCTTAAAAACGCCAAAAAGCCAATCGTGCTGTACGGTATGGGCAACGGCGCAGATAAAATAATTTCGGTGCTTGACTCATTCGGAATCAAATTTAACGGTGTATTTGCAACAGACGGCTTTGTCCGTGATAAATATTTTCACGGTTTTAAGCTTGCAACTTACAGTCAGCTTAAGGAAAAATTCGGCAATATGATAGTTCTTGTCTGTTTCGGGAGTGCAAGACCCGAAGTAATGGAAAATATTAAGCGTATTGCCGCAGAGCAGGAGCTTTATGCGCCTGATGTTCCGGTATACGGCGGCGGTTTATTTACAAGGGACTATGCCAAAATCCACAAAACCGAGCTTGAATATGTGTACGGCCGCCTTGCCGACAGTCTTTCAAGAAACACCTTTGAAAGTATAATAAAATACAAAATAACCGGAAAACCGGAATATCTCTTTTCATGCGAAACGGATACAGACGAGCCGTACCGCAGCTTTTTAAATCTTTCAAACAGCGAGCGTTTTTTTGATTTAGGGGCATATAACGGCGATACTGTATCCGACTTTATCAAAAGAACCGACGGCTACGGCGGTATTACCGCAGTTGAACCCGACTTAAAAAATTTCAAAAAGCTTTCCAGATTTGCAGAGGACAAGAGCAATATATGCCTTGTAAACGCCTGCATTTCAGACAAATGCGGTGTTAAAAGCTTTTCTATGCACGGCGGCAGAAATTCGGCTTCAGGCGGTGAAGAGCTTATCCGCTCTGTTACGGTGGATTCATTGTCCGAAATCACACCGCCCACTTATATTAAAATGGATATTGAGGGCAGCGAGTGTGAGGCTATCAAGGGTGCGGAAAATACAATTAAAAGCTTAAAGCCTAAAATGCTTATATCCTGCTACCACCGCAGCGAGGACTTGTTTGCGCTCCCGATTGAGGTTGATAAAATAAGAAACGATTATAAGATTTATTTAAGACATTTCCCGTCCGTTCCGGCATGGGAGCTTAATTATTACTTTATATAAAAAAATCCCGACCTCTACGGTCGGGATTTGCATTTATTAATCGTTTACATAAGGAAGCAAAGCGATCTGACGGGCACGCTTAATAGCGGTGGTAAGCTCACGCTGGTGAGCGGCGCAGGCGCCTGTTGCTCTGCGGGGGAGAATCTTTGCACGCTCTGAAATGAACTTGCGAAGACGGGCCACATCCTTATAATCGATAGCTTCAACACGCTCAACACAGAAATGGCAAACTTTTTTGCGTGCTTTTCTGTGCATCGGTCTATCGTTTCTCTCGTTTTCCATGAAATAACCTCCCTATAAATGAGATTGAATAATTCAGCGATAATTAAAACGGCAGATCGTCGTCCGATACATCGCCTAAATCAGCGAAATCATTTGTACCTGCGTTAGTAAATGAAGCCGCAGGCTCGTTTCCGGCAGGAGCCGAATCACGCTTTGACTCAACAAATTGAGCGTTGTTAACCACGACCTCAAACGCAGTTCTGTTATTACCGTTTTTATCGGTATATTTACGGGTCTGAATAGAACCCTCTATACCTATCATATTGCCTTTTTTGAAGTATTTTGAAATAAACTCCGCAGTTTTGCGCCAGGCAACAACATTTATAAAATCGGTCTGCTGCTCTTCACCTGTACGGTAAGGACGGGCAACAGCTACAGAAAATGAGGTTACGGAAATTCCGCTTTGTGTAGTTTTAAGCTCAGGGTCGGCAGTAAGACGGCCGGTAAGAACCACTAAATTAAACATTCTTTTTCCTCCTACTTCTTGATTACCATAACTCTTAAAACGCCGTCGGTAATCTTTGCGATACGCTCAAGCTCAGCGGGGAAAGCCGGTTCGCTTTCAAATGTGAAGAACACATAGTAACCCTCTGCCTCATCGTTAATGAGATAAGCCAAGCGGCGCTTGCCCCAATCATCAACATTTTCGATGGTACCGTTTTTAGCAATAAGGTCATTGAACTTTTCCTTTAAAGCGGCAGTGGCATCCTCACCCTGTGCTACTGAAAGAACAATGGCTGCTTCGTACTTGTTGGTCATTTCTTTGCACCTCCTTCTGGACTTTTGGTCCTGCAAAAAACTGCAGAACAAGGAGCTAATTATTTAATCAGCATTTTGTATTATATCAGCATTTTTCCCGATTGTCAATAAAATTGTTGATTTTATACACTGTTTTCAATATAATATAGATGTACTATTTGAAAGGTCGGTGTAAAACTATGCTGCTCACCATTGATATAGGAAATACAAATGTCACTTTGGGCGCCTTTGACGGCAACATTCTTTCGTTCACCGCCAGACTTGCAACCGATGTGCTTAAAACCTCCGACCAGTATGCAGTTGAAATAAAGGATGTTCTTTCGCTGTACGGGCAGGATTACGAAAGCATTGAAGACTGTATAATTTCCTCGGTTGTTCCGTCTGTCGGCAACAGCATTGCAGGCGCAGTTTCAAAGCTTTGTCAAATTGTTCCGCTTATGCTGGGACCGGGTGTCAAAACAGGTCTTAACATAAAAATCGATAATCCGGCACAGCTTGGGGCAGACCTTGTTGCAGGTGCAGTAGGCGCACTTGAGGAATACACCATGCCCTGCGTAATAATAGATATGGGCACCGCTACAACCTTAAGCGTTCTTGATAAAAACGGTTCTTTTTTAGGCGGAGCTATCGCAGCCGGCGTGCGGCTTACCCTTAAAGCACTTTCGGAAAACACGGCGCAGCTCACCTCTATACCGATAACAGCGCCGCCCTCTGTTGTAGGCTCTAACACAGTTGAATGTATGCAATCGGGTCTTGTTTTCGGCACTGCCGCAATGCTTGACGGTATGATTGATAAAATAAGCGACGAGCTCGGCGAAATGCCTACGGTAGTAGCAACCGGCGGACTTTCAAAGGAAATTATTTCCTATTGCAGACACAGCATTATATATAATGAAAACCTTTTGCTTGATGGCTTGCGCTCAATATACGAAAAAAATCTGAAATAACCGCATCGTTTGCGGATAACATATATATTATATTATGAACTCTACCTTTTAAGGAGAGTATCGGAGGTAATCTTATGTCAAAAAAACCAAATGTAAAAAAAATTTCAGTGTTGTCCATTCTTTCGGCGATAACGGTGATAGTTGCCTTTATTCCGCTGAAAACGCTTGGACTTGAAATCACCTTCACAATGATACCCGTTGCGGTGGGTGCTATTCTTTACGGACCGTCCGGCGGCGCAATTCTCGGCGGCGTGTTCGGGTTAGTATCATTTCTGCAGTGCCTCGGATACAGTCCGTTCGGAGCCGCTCTGCTTTCAATCAATCCGTTTTATACATTTATCGTCTGCGTTCCCACCCGTATCTTGGCAGGCTTTTTGGCCGGTGTGATTTACAATCTTCTTAAAAAAGGTCTTAAAAGCGATGCTCCGGCACTTCTTGTTTCCTCACTTGCCGCTCCCGTATTTAACACGCTTTTCTTTATGTCGTCATTAACCCTGCTTTTCTATAAAACCGATTATTTACAGAGCTATGTCAATGCCCTCGGCGCCGCTAACCCGATAACCTTTATATTGATGTTTGTCGGAATTAACGGTCTTGTGGAAATTGTCTGCGGCTTTGTTGTTGCCTTTCCATGTGCAAAGGCGCTTTCAAAATATTTAAAGCTGTAAAAATCAAAATCGTGACTGCCGTTTGGCAGTCACGATTTTTTTAAAACAGTCCTGTTATTTTGCCGTTTTCGTCTACATCAATTTGCTCTGCGGCAGGTCTTTTCGGAAGACCCGGCATTGTCATTATATCCCCTGTAAGCACAACAATGAACCCTGCTCCTGCAGATATTTTAACATTCTTTACAGTGACGGTGAAATTCTCGGGTGCGCCTAAAAGCGCGGGATTATCAGAAAAGCTGTACTGTGTTTTTGCAATACACACAGGAAGATTTGAAAATCCGAGTTCCGAAAGCTTATCTATCTGTTTTTTAGCAGCCGGGAGAACGGTTATACCGTTTCCGCCGTACACTTTTGTTACAACGGCGGCTATTTTTTCCTCAATACTGCCCGATAGCTCGTAGCTGTATGTAAAGTCGCCCTTTTCTTCTTCGCAAAGTCTTACAACTTCCTTTGCAAGAGCCTCGCCGCCCTTGCCGCCGTCTGCCCATACCGTTGACAGCACCGTATTAACCCCGAGCTCTTTACATTTTTCAATAACAAAGTTTATCTCTTTGTCGGTATCTGTCGGGAAGCGGTTTACGGCAACCGCACAAGGCAGCTTGTATACATTTTTAATGTTGGAAATGTGCCTTAACAGATTGGGTATGCCTTTTTCAAGCGCATCCGTATTTTCCGTATTAAGACTTTTTTTATCAAGTCCACCGTGCATTTTAAGGGCACGCACGGTAGCAACCACAACCACTGCATCCGGTGTAAGTCCGGCTGTTCTGCACTTAATATCAAGGAACTTTTCTGCGCCGAGGTCTGCACCGAATCCGGCTTCCGTAACCGCATAATCCGCAAGCTTTAAAGCGAGGCGTGTCGCAATTACCGAATTGCATCCGTGAGCAATATTTGCAAACGGACCGCCGTGAACAAGCGCCGGAGTCCCCTCAAGAGTTTGCACCAGATTCGGTTTAATTGCGTCTTTAAGAAGTGCCGTCATAGCGCCCTGCGCTTTAAGGTCGGCACATGTGACGGGGCTGCCGTCATATGTATAGCCCACTATTATTTTTGCCAGCCGCTCTTTTAAATCCGTAACAGAATCTGCAAGACAAAGAACCGCCATAATTTCACTGGCTACGGTTATGTCAAACCCGTCCTCTCTCGGAACTCCGTTTGCCGTTCCGCCCAATCCGTCAACAATGTTTCGCAGCTGTCGGTCATTCATATCAACGCAGCGTTTCCAGGTGATTTTGCGCACATCAATGTTAAGCTCGTTCCCCTGCTTTATATGGTTGTCGAGCATAGCCGCAAGCAGATTATTCGCCGCACCGATAGCGTGAAAATCACCGGTAAAATGAAGATTGATATCCTCCATCGGTACAACCTGTGCATATCCTCCGCCGGCTGCACCGCCCTTAATACCGAAAACCGGTCCTAATGACGGTTCTCTTAATGCCGCTATGGCATTTTTACCTATTCTGCGAAGTCCGTCCGTAAGACCTATGGTTGTTGTGGTCTTGCCTTCACCTGCCGGAGTAGGGGTGATTGCGGTGACTAAAATCAGCTTTCCGTCTTTTTTCTTACTGTTTTTAAGCGCCGAAAGCTCCACCTTTGCCTTATATTTACCGTATTGTTCTAAATCCTCGTCGTCGATACCGGCTCTTTTAGCTATCTCGGTTATTTTTTCAAGCTTACAGCTTTGCGCTATTTCAATATCTGACAGGTATTTCAAAAAACATCACTACTCCTTAATATTTATCTTAACTCCGTTTACCTCAACGCAGTCATCTGCACGAATCATTATATATTTAACTCCGTCAATCAACCTTGTTTTTACAAGATTACTGCATTCGGAATCAACTTTAATACTTACGGAAGGCATATTAACCTCAAGCTTTTTCACATCTACAAGGTTTTTGGGGTTAAGCGCCGTCTTTTCACCGAAAACAGTATCATAATTGCTTTCAAAGCTTTCTATATGCTCCTCTGTTATATCACAAGAACGCAAAACCTCGGAAATATCGCCCTTTGTCACGGCAATCGGTTCCGTTTCCTTGCTTTCCTTATTTTCTTCGGCAATATCATTTATTCTGTCCTGCACCGCCTGAATAACATCAAGACTGCACTCATCGCCGACAGAGGCTTCCAGCATTTCACAAAACGATTCCTGCTGTCTTGCCGCCGGCATAGGCATTTCCGCCTTAAAAAGCTTATCGGATATTTCCGAATAATCCTGCGATGAATTTTTTGTATAAAACATTACATCGTATATATTTCCCGTTCTGTCATCGAATGTGGGAAACATAAAGCCGAATTCCGGTGACGCCACAGCCGAGGTTGAGGTTATGCCGTGAAAAGCATTATCAAAGGCTTCAAAGCTTAAAAGCGGTTTTGTAAGCTTTACGGGGCAGACACAGCAAACAAAATATCTGAACTGCTCGGATGAGTCCTCGTCCTTTTTTCCGTCGGAAGAATATGTAAATACATCATAGCTGTCAAACGCCAGCAATATAAGATAGTTGGTTTCCATTCTTACAGAGGAAATAACTGCGGAATAAACCTTTTTCAGGGCATCCTCGTCGCAAAGTGCAGAGTCCCTTAACCGCAGAAGAGTTTTGTGTTCCTCCCCCTCAAGCACCTGAGCGTTTGAAAAGGGTATATCTATAAGATTTTTGTCAAGCGAGCCGGAAAGTGTTTTTTTAAGTATTGAAAGCAGATTTTCCGTCTCGTCCGGTGTGAGAGCCGCAAGGGGCTGTGAAAACTCCGACATTATCTCGCCCGACGGCGTAACATAACATCCGCACACCTTTGTTATATTTGTTTTCTGCGGATTAAAGCGCCTGCGTATTTCCGCAATTTCTTTTTCGTTCATTTAAGATTATTCCGTTCGCAGATTGTAAAATGAAGTTGCAATAGTAAAAAAGAATCCATAGCGAAGATTCCATGGTAGAATTGAGTTGCTACACACCAATTCGAAAGGAATCATCGCTATGGACGAAACCAAGTATACCACAGAACATCGAAAAG
>JAFOYI010000057.1 GCA_017391425.1 Clostridia bacterium
AAGGAAAGGCACAGAGAAAGCACTGCGACTCCTGCAAGCAGCGAGAATACAACAAACGCTTTAAGGAAAAGCGATACCGCCGCTCCCGCAAAAAGCAATGCCGCAATTACGGCAAACGGTATATTTATGCCTTTTCGCTTCGACTGTATTTCGTACTCCTTTGAGGCAAGCTCGCTATACAGTATGTCATTTTCTTTAATTTCAGTTTTAATATCGGCTATATCTTTTTCACATTTCTTAACTTCTTCGGCAAGCTCATTTGAACGATTTAAAGCGGTTTCTCTGTCAGAAGACGCTGTAAGTCTCAAGCCTTCCCTAAGCCGCTGTGCTTCTCCGACAGCGGCGTCGTACGATACTTTTATGTTTTCAAGCTTTGAAATGCAAAACCTCAGCTTGCTGACAAACTGTTCATCCATTATTCCGCCGTCAGACAGCTTTAAAGAATCGTTAAGCTTATCAAGCTCTTGCTTGGTTTCAAGCAAATTTTTAAGCTTTTCGGCATCTTTAATGTTTTGTTCTTCTTCAAGTTTGGATTTAAGATTTGAAATTTGTTTTAATCCGTCTTCAATCTCTTTTGATATGGCAGAGGCTTTTGTTTTGTATTGCTCATGCTCAAGATATGTTGCTTCTGCCTTTTTCAGAGTATCCGAAAGCAGGGATAGTTGCTTTAAATTTTTGTCATATTCACCGGACTGACCCCTTTTTGACATAAGCGAAAGCTTTGCCTTTGTAAGGCGCTTTTCAACCGTATCGTACGATACCGATTCGTCCGCAGAGGATACGATATTAGAAAGCTTTGAGTTGATTTCGCCTGCCGCCGAGGAATCGCTTTCGGGTATTCCGAATTGTCCTACAAACACGCTGCGTTCAAATGCGGCGGCGGAAAGTCCGAAAATCTGAAGTCCCACATCCGGCGGAGCAACGGTTTTTTCACCCAAATCAAGATCGGTTACAACAACTCTGTCAGTAGAATTGCTGCTTTTGAATTCACGCTCAATACGGTAGTTTTTATTTTCAAGCTCAAAGTCTATCGAACCTGCCATAGGCGAGCCGTCCCACGGGCTGTATTTTTTACGGGGATTTTTGGAAAGCTGTGCAGAACTGCGCTCGGTTCCGTAAAACATCATTTTAATAAATGCCATTACGGTGCTTTTTCCGTTCTCGTTATCGCCGTATATAACATTAAACCCGTCCGAAAACTCAAGGCGTTTATCTTTAAGACCGCCGAAAGCCGATATATAAATGCTTTTAATCTTCATCAAACGCCACCTCCGAACCGAAAGCCTCAAGCCCGAGCTTAAGAGCAGTCCTTAATGTCGGTTTTTCGCTTTCGGGAGCATCGTTAAGTCTTTTAAGCATATTTTTCACAAAAAGACCTTTAAGGGAAATTTCTTTTGAAAGCTCGTCATAATCTACGGCAGGCTCTGTAAGATCTTTGAATTTTATAAAATAAACCCTGTCTGCGAGTCTTGCTTTAATTTCGGAAAGATTGGGTACGGCGTCTGCAGGAAAGCTTCCGGTAAGCTCTATACGGTAAAGATTTTCCGAAAATCCGGCTCCGTATTTTTTCTCTAACAAGCGCAAAACGGCAGAGGCAATTTCCGCAGAAGTATTAAAAGCGGTTATATCAATACTTTCCCTGATATGCCGTCTTTTTGCAACCGAGATAAACTCGGCTTCGCATATTCCTTTTCCGACCTTTACAATATATACTCCCTTTTCGTCACATTCGTCAAAGCCCTGTCCTTCGGGACAGCCGCTGTATGAATAGTAGGTCTTGCCCGAAAGCAGTGGCTCTGTACGCTTATGCACATGGCCTAATGCCATGTAATCCATTTCGCTGCTTTTTATAAAAGCTTCGGTTATCGGATTATAACAGGCGTTAAGGTCATTGTTTAATTCACCATGAATTACCATTATGTTAATTATACCGTCCTGCGGGGGCTTTACGGAAAAATCCGATTCACCTGTCATATAAGCACTGTCAAACGACCTGCCGTATATTCGGAATCCTCGGTCTTCGAAGCCGATGCAATCGTCATATGTTTTTAAAATATACAGATTGTCGGGTAATTTATTAGAAACAAAGGGCGAACCCGGAATCAACGGATCGTGATTGCCTGCCGCAAAAATCACCTTTATATCGGGAACCGAAGCAATTTTATTCAACACGGAGGACACAAAAGATTGTTCAATATTGTTCTTATCAAACAAATCTCCTGCTATCAAGACGGCGTCAACCGATTCTTTTACTCCCAAGTCTATAATTCTTTCGAATGTTATAAGTGTTTCTGCCCGTCTGCCGGCGGCAAGCGGACCCAAAAAGCTCTCTGCGGCACCTATATGTATGTCTGCACAGTGCAGTATCTTAACAGTATTCATTCAAACAGCTCCCTTTTTTAAATTCTAACATTTTATATGCGTTTTATCAAGTAATTTGTTCATTAAATTGACTTTAGCGGTTTGATGTGTTAAAATATTCAAGAAAATTGGAGGGATTGCTATGCAGAGAAACGAATCCGCTGATAAGCTTTTTGAAGCAATACTTACGCTTAAAGATAAAGATGAGTGCTATAAGTTTTTTTCGGACGCATGCACACTTAAGGAAATACAAACAATAGCGCAACGGTATATGGTGGCAAAAATGCTTAACGACAAATGCGTTTACAGCGAAATAATTGCCGCTACGGGTGCGAGTACGGCTACAATAAGCCGTGTCAGCCGTTCGATAGACGACGGGTATAAAATGGTTTTTGAAAGGCTAAAGGATAAATGAGCGGTTACAGTTGTTTTGCCGAAGTGTATGACAGTCTGATGCAGGATGCGGACTATAAGGACCGTGCGGCATTGCTTTTAAAGCTGTTTAAAAAGTACGACCGCAAGCCGGAGCTTATGCTCGACCTTGCCTGCGGTACGGGCGGCTTTTCAAACGAATTTGCAAAAAAGGGTATAGAGGTTATAGGCGTTGACGCTTCCGAGGAAATGCTGACGGTGGCGCAAAACAAATCGGCTCAGATAGGCTGCGATGTGCTTTATATCTGCCAAAGGGCGGAGAATCTCGAGCTTTACGGAACGGTGGACGGTGCGGTTTGCTGTCTTGACAGCCTTAATCACATTACCGACTATACCTTGTTTTGCAGGGCAATAGAAAGAGTTGCGCTCTTTCTTGAAGAGGAAAGACTGTTTATTTTTGATGTTAATACAGTCTATAAGCATAAAACGGTCCTTGCCGATAATACATTTATAATAGACCAAGACGGAGTTTACTGCGTCTGGCAAAATATTACCGATAAAAAAAGTGCGGTGACGGATATAATTCTTGACTTTTTTATATCGGACGGAGAGCTGTACCGCCGTACCGGGGAAGAATTTTCGGAACGGGCATATACAGAAAGTGAAATTGAGAATGCCGTAAGGCTTGCAGGACTTAAAATATTAGATGTTTTGGACGGAGAAACAGGAAAAGCCGTTTCGGAGTACTCTGAGCGTGCAGTATATGTAACTCAAAAAGTAAAGGAAACTTGAAAATGGGAAATTTGATAAGATGTATAACAAGTGACGGAGCGGTTATGGCAACAGCGGTGGACAGCACGGATGTAGTCGCTTCCGCAGAACAGATACACAAAACCTCGGCCGTTGTGACGGCGGCATTGGGCAGGTTACTTACCGCAGCTTCAATGATGGGAAACTTTTTAAAGGGTGAAAAGGATACGGTTACCGTTAAAATAGACGGCGGAGGTCCTGCCGGAGCGCTTACCGCCGTTTCGGATTCAAACGGCAATGTACGGGGATACGCTGTAAATCCGATAGTGGAAATACCCCTTAAACCAAACGGAAAGCTTGATGTCTCTGGAGCGGTCGGAACAGACGGCAGCGTTTTTGTAATGAAGGATTTGGGGCTTAAAGAACCGTACAACGGCTTTGTGCCGATAGTATCCGGCGAAATTGCAGAGGATATTACTTCCTATTATGCCGTGAGTGAACAGATACCAACTGTGTGCGCACTCGGAGTACTGGTAAATCCCGATTTAACCGTTAAAAAAGCCGGTGGATTTATTATACAGCTTTTGCCTGCCGCCGATAATGAAACAATAGACAAAATCGAGGAAAATTTAGGCAGGCTTGCACCTGTTACCGAGCAGCTTGATTCCGGAAAAGATATTCTTGATATATTAAAGGGTGCGCTTGACGGTTTTGAAATAGAGGTGCTTGAAGATAAAACCGTCGGTTATAAGTGTCCGTGCTCAAGGGAAAGAACGGAAAAGGCTTTAATTTCTTTAGGAACAGATGAGCTTGAAAAGATGGCTGAGGAGCTTCCGGAAGTTGAAGTCAAGTGCAGTTTTTGCGGAGAATCTTATAGATTTTCAAAGGATGAAATCGGTAAAATAATAAATTTTTTAAAAAATAAAAAAAAGTCTTGACAAAGCAAACTAATTATGATAATATATTGCTTGTCGCCGGTGAGTGCACAGCAAACCGGGCGGTACACACGATGGGAGCATAGCTCAGCTGGGAGAGCATCTGCCTTACAAGCAGAGGGTCACAGGTTCGAGCCCTGTTGTTCCCACCAGTTGTGGCCTGGTAGTTCAGTTGGTTAGAACGCTAGCCTGTCACGCTAGAGGTCGTGGGTTCGAACCCCATCCAGGTCGCCATTTGCCCATCTGCCTCTGTAGCTCAGTCGGTAGAGCAGGGGACTGAAA
>JAFOYI010000058.1 GCA_017391425.1 Clostridia bacterium
ATGAGCGTGACAAACTTGACAAAAATGCGCTTAAAACGGTGTCTCTCAGTTTCCCATCAATCGAAAAATATGATTTGTATATACGCTCAAAAATGCCCGACTATATTGCAGAGGAAATTTATGAGTTGTTCACTAAGTCAGGCTACACTTCAGAGGACCTACAGCGCGACTGTGACCAAAACGGTATTGAAAACACCTATAAACCAAAGCCGTCATTCCATATAGAGATTGAGTACTCGCTTACAGAAGATGGATTTAAGGTGTATGTAGATACGAAGAAGGTAACCTACAACCCCGATTACAAGCCTTGACGAATAGAAATTTTGCCCTATTTTGGTGCGGGCGTAAATGAAGAAGCATATATGTTGGTTCCCGATGGTTGCGGTGCCGTCATAGAATTTGATAACGGCAAATATAATTCGAGTGCCTATTGGAAACGCTTTTTTAATACCGATAATGCGCTCATTACCGAGGAAACCGAAGCCAAAAGTGCGCCCTCGGTGCTTCCTGTTTTTGCCATTTCAAAGCCCCATGGTGGATTTTTAGCCACAATTGACAGTGGTTATGAGGCTGCAGGTATTTCTGCCGATGTTGCGGGCGGTAATAATACATATAATTTTGTTCACGCGTTTTTTGATATCTTCTCATCCGACCTTGTATCTCTTTCCGCAAACGAGCAGGATAAGTTTATATTAACGGGTGAAAGAATTTTAGGTTGTCCGATAGAAATTTCTTATCACTTTACGGGCAAATCCCCAACCTATAGCGATTTAGCTTTGTTGTACCGTGATGTCTTAAAGCGTAACGGTCTTTTAGGGAAAAGAAGACTTGATGTAACCGAGATAAATCTCGATTTAATCGGCACGGCGCAGATTACCAAGCGTTTTTTGGGTGTTCCGTATAAAACTACCGCCGCGCTTACTACATACAGTCAGGCGAAAAAGCTAGTAGACGGCTTTGATGGAAAGGTTAGCGTAAACTTTATTGATGCGCTTAAGGGCGGAAGACTGCAAAGCAGTGCAAGCAACCTTAAATTACAGACAGTGCTTGGAAAGGCGCGCGATAAAGCGGCACTTAAAAAGACGGCAGAAACCTTATCCGTAGCGTATTACGGTCAGTATGCCGCCAAGGTTAAAAAGAATGATGCGGCTATGACTATGAGTAAAAGTCGCGCCATGCTTTATGGTTATGATTTAATAAGCCGATATGTAAACGGTGCAGATGCTTTAGGTGTTATAGCTACATCGAAATTAAACGGATTTGCAAAGCAGGTGTCTAAATCGGCTAAGAAAAACGGTATAGATGCCGTAAATCTTATGGATTTAGGCTACAGCCTTAACGGTAATTTTGCATCGGGAGCTTTTTCTGACAGATATGATGCATGTGTTGCGGCTCAGAAATATATCAAAACCATCAGCAAGACAACCCAGGTTTCGGTTAATGTTGGTGCGGCTCATACATTAGCTCTGGTGGATAAAATTAAGGATATTCCTGTTTGTTCCAGCGGATATCATATAGAGGACTATACGGTGCCGTTTTATCAGATTGCAATAAGCGGTTACGTTCCCTATACAGTGCCCTCAATAAACCTTGCTGCTGACTGCACTGAGCAGTTTTTGCGCGCAGTAGAGCTTGGCGCACAGTTACAGTTCAGCTGGTGCTATAGCCTGCCCGATAATCTTGCGGGTAACGGTACTGAATATTATAAATATCTTTATAAAAATTCATTTGAAGATGCAAAGGCATTTTATTCTGCATATTCGCCGCTTTATGAGGAAATAAAGGGACAAAGCATAGTAACGCACAGTAAATTAGGTGAAAAGCAGTATAAAACCGAATATGAAAACGGCGTTTTAGTGTATGTGAACTATGCCGATACCGAAGTAACGCTTGACGGTGTCGAAATTGCGGCTAAAAGCTTTAGCTACATTGAATAGGGGGAAGACAGATGTTAAAAAACAAAATAGCAAACAGCAATCTGCTTTCCCTTAGAAATAAAGAGTCCTTAAAGGGCTATATCTTTTTAATACCGCTGATAATAGGGCTTGTAACCTTTTTCATAATCCCCGTTGTAAAATCGTTTTTGTTCAGTGTGTCCGATGTAACAAGCGGAAAGGACGGATATAGTATTCTGCTTACGGGATTCGGAGCTTATAAGAATGCACTTACTGTTCATACAAGCTACCGCCAGACCGTTACCTCTGCAATTATTGATGTGGCACTTTCCACACCGCTTGTAATTCTTTTCAGCTTTTTTATGGCATCGGTGCTTAATCAGGAATTTGTGGGAAAAACCTTTTTCAGAGTAGTGCTTTTTCTCCCCGTAATTCTTATAGTAATGAATTCCTATAACAACACGCTTGAAAGCTCTATGATGACATCGGACTACAACAGCGCGGTGGGAGCTACCACAACCTCTTTCACAAAGCAGTTTTCCGATTGGATGATATCGGCGGGCATAAGTGAAGATATAGTATCAACGCTTACGGGGCTTGTTGATAAGATTTATGAGGTTATAGACCTTTCGGCAATCCAGATTCTTATTATGCTTGTGGGAATGCAGTCAATTTCTCCGTCGCTTTATGAAGCCGCGATGGTTGAGGGCGCAACGGCTTGGGAAAAGTTCTGGAAAATCACATTTCCTATGATAAGCCCGCTTGTTTTCACTTGCATAATTTATACCGTAATAGATTCCTTTACGGCAAACGATAATCAGGTTATGGAGCTTATGTCTACAACGGCATTTACCGATTTGAAATTCTCTTTAGCTTCTGCTATGGGTTGGCTTTACTTCCTTCTTATCGGCATTTTTCTTGTGATAATAGAGCGTCTTTTCAGGCGGCTCATATTCTCATACGACCAATAGGTAAGGGGGCGGATTTATGA
>JAFOYI010000059.1 GCA_017391425.1 Clostridia bacterium
GGATAATGTATCTCCCGTAAGCACATTACCGAGCTTTGAAACAGAACCTATGTCGCCGGCTGAAATTGCATCGGCGTCTTCCTGCTTTCCGCCTTTTAACCACATTATTTTTGCAAGTCTTTCTTCATTGCCGGTGCGGCTGTTTATAAGCTTTGTATCATTTGTAATTTTACCGGACATAACCCTGAAATAAGAGAGCTTACCTACAAACGGATCCGCTATTGTTTTAAATATAAACAGTGCTTTTTCGCCGTTTTCATCGTATTTACATAATGTTTCGTCATTAAGTGTATATGTAGAATCGGCGCAGGTGGGCATCGTTTCAAGCAAAATATCGGTCATCATCGGTACGGCGGCCCCAGTTTGCTGTATACCGCAGAATACGGGGCATATATCTCCGCCGATTATGCCTTTTTTCAGACCGGATTTTATTTCATCGGGCGTAAATTCTTCTCCTGAAAAATATTTTTCCATAAGCGAGTCGTCGGTTGTTGCAACGGCTTCAAGCAGCATATTCCGCATTTCATCTATTTCATTGCTTACCGGCATACGCATTTCCTTTGCGTCAAAACCGTCGCAGGAATATGCCTTGTTTTCAATAAGATTTATGTAGGATTTGACTTCGTCATTTTCAATGTACGGCACGATAACAGGGCATATAACAGCGCCGTAGTTTCCGACAAGCGCCGATATAACACGGTAAAAATGAGCATGAGTTGAATCGAGCTTGCCCACAAAGAACGCTACCGATTTACCGAGCTGACGGGCTTTTAAAAAGCTTTGCTTGGCGCCTGATGTAAGACCTGATTTACCTGATATTGCTATCAGCGCAGAATCAGCAGAGGCAAGCGCTTCGCTTACGCCGCCAGCAAAATCAAAAAGACCGGGGGCATCTGCTAAATTAAGCTTTTTACCGTTTATTTCAAGTGCGTAAACCGAAGTGGAAACAGATACCTTACGCTTTTTTTCTTCAGGGTCAAAATCCATAACGGCGGTGCCGTCTGATGTTTTACCTATATGGTCAATAGCCTTTCCGTAACACAAAATTGCGTCTGCAAGTGTGGTTTTCCCCGAACCGCCGTGTCCCAAAACAGCTATATTGCAGATTTTATTCAGTGGATATTGTTTCAATGTAATGCACTCCTTTGAAAAATCGACTGATTTTCAGCACGATTAATGATTATAAGGTTATTATAACATACATCATTAGCAAATACAACCAATAATTATAAAAATGTTAAATTAAATATATTCAAATGTCATAATACGACGAATTTTAAGATTTTTTGTATTATTCGCAACAAACAATTAACAAATTGTAATAAAATTTCTTCAACAGTAACAAAATTGAAACGATTTGTAACCGAATTGTTCCTGCAATTTTGAGTTTGCGTGTGTATAATATAATTGTTAGATTAATAGCGGAGGCGACGAAGATGAAAAAACTGTTTTTAAATTGTATCGCATTGGCCGTTGTGCTCTTGCTTTCATTTTCTGCGCTTTCGGTAAGACCTTCGGCAAAACAGAGTTCTGTCGCTAAGGTAAGGGTTGCATATGATATTAATGAGGCGTTAAAGGCTAAATTTTTGAATATGCTTAATCATAATTTTGCTTATGACTCGGCGTTTGAGTCGGCAGAAGATCTTGTGAACTGTGCCGTAACAGCTCAGCTTAATCTGCGTGAAAAGCAAAACGATTCTTACATCGCCGAAAATTATATTAAGGATTATTTGCTTAATATGTACGGCGTTGAAATTGAAGATTTTTCCGATATTAATGCAAGCTTTCCGCATAAAGACGGCTTTGTTTATATAGTGCCTCGGGGATTTTCGGTATTTTCCCACAGCAATGCCGTTGTTGCGGGAAATGAAGACGGCAGTTATACGGTAACTACCGATGTTACGGTAAACAGTCACGATTCGGATGAAGTGAACGGAAAAGCCGTTACGCTGTTTGTAAAGAGCAGTGAATCAAAATTCGGCTTTTATATGGTTTCTTCAAATATATATTTTGATACGGATAACGCTTGAATTTTTTATATGAAACAACGCCCGACTTTTGTCGGGCGTTGTTTCATATACGGATTATTTCAGTTTTTATAAGCTCTGCTTCATATTCTGAATGTGTGACCGCAATCAGAGTTCGGTCACCGATACTTTTTAATATGTGGTCGGCGGCGGTTTTTATGTTATCTTCGTCAAGCCCGGAAAACGGTTCGTCAAGCACAAGTGCGGTGTATTCTGCACTAAGCGCACGGGCAAGAGCCGCACGCCTTAACATACCGCCTGAAAGCTCGCCCGGGTATTTATTTACTGCGTCTGCAAGACCGAGCTTTTCAAGGTGGTATGTTGCAGTATCCTTTGCCGCACCTATAATTGTAATATTATCTAAAACCGTTTTAAAAGGTAATAATCGGTTTTCCTGAAATACAACGGAAAAAGTCTCGCCGTTTGTATTAATTTCCCCGACGTTTGGCTTTTCAAGTCCCGTAATAATTCTTAACAGTGTGGTTTTTCCTTTTCCGCTTTCGGCAAAAAAGCAGGTTCGGCTGCCGCTTTTAAGTATTAAAGAAAAGTTTTGTATTATGGGTTTTGCATCATAAGCAAACGAAACATTATTTAAACTTATCATTTAAAAACCTCCCGGCAAGCCTTTTAATTATTATTTCAAGAGCTAATGACAGCAGAACTACAACCGCTGTCAGAGCAAAAACCGTTGGGGTTTCGAGATATAGCTTGGCGTCCTGTAAAAGCCTTCCTAATGAACCGACCGGACGACAGATTACCTCCGCCGCAATACCGGATTTCCATGCAAATCCGAGCGCATTGGCACAAGCCGAAATAAAAGACGGCATTAAAAACGGAATTTTCACCTGAAAAAGTGTTTTTACAGGTCCGATTTTAAAAATATGCGCCATTTCAAGGTATCGCTAGTCAATATTTTCTATTCCGCTTTCAACGCTTGACCATATCATAGGAGTTACCATCAAAAAAGAAATAAAAACGGATAGATAGGCACTTTTTATCCATACAAGCGCAAGAATTATAAAGGACGCTACCGGAACCGCACGCACAATATGTAAAACAGGGGAAAATACCGATTTAAAAACGGAAAACCTTGAAGAAAGTACGGCACCCGTTACGCCTACGGCAATTCCCAACAGATATCCTGCGGTAATACGCAGCATAGAAAACAAAACCGCAATCCAAAATTCTTTTGTTACGCAAAGGCTCTTTAAAGTTAAGAAAACTGCATACGGGTAGGGAACGAGTATTTCCTTGCCCACAGCGGTAGCAGCGAGCTGCCATATCGCAAGCCACAAAAGCGCTACGGCAGCCCATTTTAAAATCTTTTTAATATTATTTCGCTTCATAGTAGAAGTTATCGTCGGGTAAGGCTCCGCCTACGCTCTGAGGATTGGCTTCAAAGAGGAACTTAAGATATGCCGAAAGGTCTGTTTTAAGCTTTGAGCCGTCTTCATAAACGATATTGCAAAGCGGTATTGCTTTTTTTGCTATTGCCGCAGATGCTACTATACCGTACTTTTCACAAAGAGCGGCGGCAGTATCAATATCAGTGTTTACTTCACTTACGGACTCTTTATATTCTTCAAGGAAAATTTTAACGGCTTCGGGGTTGTTCTGAATATATTCGTTGCGTGCAACAATACAACCCATAACAAGCTGGGTATCGCTTACTTTATCCCATTCTTTGTTCATATCAAGGGTAATTTTTGCAGCTTGGTCCTTTACCGTGAGCGTTGTTGCTACGGGCTGCGGAGCGACAGCGATTATATTTTCATTCTGTGCGAATGCGGTTACAAGCTCGGTCGGCTGTTCGACAAAGTTTATTGTAACATCTTCTCCGACCTTAAGACCGTTTTTCTCAAAAATAAAGTTGATTATATATTCGGGGTTTGCACCTTGACCGGTTGAATATACGGTTTTTCCTTTTAATTCTTTAATGTCGGTGATTTCCTCGCCCTTAGTTACAAGGCAGAGAACTCCTAAGGTGTTTGCGGCAAGAACCGATATTCCGCCGTTTGTTTTTTTGTAAAGGGTTGATGCAAGGTTTGTTGCAACAGCTGCAATATCAGCCTCGCCGTTGGTAAGCTTTGCAACAATTTCATCATTGCTTCCGACGGTTGCTATATTGTAATTGAGTCTGCCGGTTTTATCCTCAGCCTTTTTCATAAGGGGAGCAAGACCGATTCCGGTAGGACCGTTAAGACCGTAAACATTGCATACCGTGTCGAGCTTAGCAGCGGTAGAAGAAACCGAAGAATCGGAGTCTAATGAGCTTCCGCTTTCTGTTTTTGCTGTGCCGCAGGCTGCAAGAGAAAGCATAAGAGCGGCGGCAAGAAGTGCGCTTAATAGTTTTTTCATTTTTTTATCACCTTTATTTTATTATTTTCCCTTATTATATTTCCTGATTGCTCAAGTGCATCAAGACTGCGGTAGAGACTTGCTCGGCCGAGTCCCAACATTTTTGCAAGCATGGTCATACTTACGGGAATAACTGCGTAACCGTCGCTGTCTGATGATGAGGAAAGATACTTTAAAACGGTATCCTCGGCATCAGGGCAGGAAATTACGCTTAGTTTATTATTAAGAAATCTTATTCTGTCCGATAAAAATGTAATGTAGTTTACTGCGGTTTGAGGGTATTTTTTAAAAATTTCGGTTAAAACAGATTCTTTAATAAAGCAGATTTCAGTATCGGTTTCGGCTGTAACACTGCTTACATACGAATTGTTATGACCGAAAACGGCGGCGGCGCCGAAACAACTGCCTGACGGAAGCTCTTTCATTACAAGCTGTCTTTCGTTGTTTGTGACCGCTTTTGCTTTACCCTTGACTATAACTGCTATTGCACGGACAAAATTGTCACTTGAATAAATCAGTTCACCTTTTTTAAACAGTATCGGCTTGTCAAATAATGATATTATTTTTTCTTTATCATTATCCGGTAAACCTTCTAAAAGAAACAAATTATCAAATACAGACATAATACTCCTTAATATTGTCTCATTTGAGACAGTTTATTATATTATAACCTATATTTACCGATTGTCAATACCAAAGAAAATAAAAATTTAATTTTTTTGGAAATTGGGTATTGACAAAATCCGCTTCAAACGATATAATATACTGGTCTTGTTTGACACGGCTGTATAGCTCAGTTGGCTAGAGCATGCGGTTCATACCCGCAGTGTCATTGGTTCAAATCCAATTACAGCCACCACCGGCCCGGTGGTCAAGAGGCCTAAGACACCGCCCTTTCACGGCGGTAACACGGGTTCGAATCCCGTCCGGGTCACCAGAAAATCCTGCACGAAAGTGCGGGATTTTTATTTTTATAATTTAGTATGATTTTTGTGGACATATAAGTACCTGTTGTGGTATAATAAAAAAGTATTTTATTAGGTTTGTAATAGGAGTTTGACAATGAATAACAATCAAAAAAGATTTAAATGGGAATCACGCCCCATTGCGCTAAATGAAAATATTATTTCGGGTACTGAGTGCCGCTTTACGGTGTTAACGGAGTCGCTTATAAGAATAGAGTTTGATGAAGAAGGAAAGTTTGAGGACCGTGCAAGTCAAACGGTGTTTTTCCGTGATTTGCCGGCGGTTGAGTGCACTGCCGAAAATAAAGACGGCGTTATTTCGCTTGAGACGGCGAAGCTTATTCTTACATATAAAGGCGGTCGTGAGCTTAAAATCAAGCTTAAAACAGAACCCGGTTCAGTATGGGAATACGGCGATGATTTTGAAGATTTGGGCGGCACTGCAAAAACGCTTGACGCAACAAACGGTCCTGTTCCGATCGGAAAGGGATTATGTTCAAGAAACGGGTATTCGGTTATTGACGATACCGACTCCATGCTGCTTGATGATAACGGTTGGATAACGCCGAGAAGAAAAAATACTGAGGATTTATACTTTTTCGGATACGGTTTTGACTACTTGGGCTGCATAAGGGATTTTTACAAAATAACGGGCGCACCGTCCTTTTTGCCTGCATATGCATTCGGAAATTGGTGGAGCAGGTATTACAGATATACTCAGGACGAATACATAGAAACTATGGACGCATTTGCAAAGGAAGATTTGCCGTTTTCCGTAGGTATTGTTGATATGGATTGGCATATAACCGTAATTCCTGAGGAAGATAAGAACAAAGAGGCAAGAAAAAGCGGCTCTTACGATACCGTAAACGGATGGACAGGCTACACATTCAATAAAGAGCTTTTCCCTGACAGAAGGAAATTTTTAAATCAGCTTAAAGAAAGAAATTTACATACGGCATTTAATCTTCATCCGCATGCAGGGGTAAGATGTCATGAGGAAATGTACGAAGAAATGGCAGCCGCCTGCGGCGTTGATCCGAAAAGCCGTAAGCCTATTCCGTTTAATGTAATTTCACCCGAATTTATGGCAAATTATTTTGATATATTGCATCATCCGTATGAAAAAGAAGGCGTTGATTTCTGGTGGATGGATTGGCAGCAGGGCACGGATTACTGGTGGATACACGAACCTAACAAAAACGGTGTTATGGCGGATGAAAAAGAAGCGGTGGATCCTTTGTGGATGCTAAACCATCTTCATGTAACAGACATTTCGAGAAACGGCAAACGCCCGATGTTTTTCTCCCGTTATTGCGGTCCCGGAAGTCACAGGTACTCAATAGGCTTTTCGGGCGACACCTGCGTAAGCTGGGCATCGCTTGATTTCCAGCCCTATTTTACTGCAACGGCATCTAATATTGGCTATTGCTGGTGGAGTCACGATATCGGCGGACATATGTGCGGATATAAGGATGATGAGCTGACCGCAAGGTGGGTGCAGTTGGGTGTTTTTTCACCTATCAACAGACTGCACAGCAGTAACGACCGTTTTCTGCATAAGGAACCCTGGATGCTTGATGACAAATACAGGGATTCCGTGGAGCATTGGCTGCGGCTTCGTCATTCGCTTTTCCCGTACATATACACAATGAATTATAAGGCTCACAAAGACCTTATTCCGCTTGTAAGACCGATTTATTACTATTATCCTAAAAAATCGGGAGCATACGAGTTTAAAAATCAATTCTTTTTCGGCAGTGAGCTTATGATAGCACCGATAACAAAACCGGCATCGTCAATTACCGGACTTGGTCAGGCTGATGCCTATTTGCCGGAGGGCGATTGGTTTGATTTCTTTAGCGGTATGCGTTATCACAGCAAGAAATCGGGCAGATGCGTTAAGCTTTTCCGTGATATTATGTTCTATCCTGTTTTGGCAAAGGCAGGCGCTGTAATACCGCTTAAGCCGCATAGAACGGGGGATAATACCCTCGGTATTTCGGATGAGCTTGATATTTATGTTTTCCCGGGTGCCGATAACGAATTTAAGCTTTATGAGGATGAGGGCGATTACAGCCGATTTGAGGACGGCGTGTATGTCGAAACAAAAATAAGTCTTGGTTGGACAGATAAGCCGGTGCTTTGTATTGATTCAGCCTCGGGCGATACATCCATATTGCCGGAAAAACGGGTGTGGAATATAAAATTAAGGGGATTTTCCGAAAGTACGGAATTTACCGTAAAGCTAAACGGAGCGGAAATTAAGGCTGATTCTGTATATGATAAAGATACCTGTACTGTGGAATTTTCCGTTACGGCGGCGCCTGCCGACAAAATAGAAGTTACATTTGCAAACAGTAATTGCATAACCGAAAATCCGAATTCGGACAAAATGTGCGATGAGATTTTAAGAAAAAGCAATATTTCTTACGAAGAAAAAAATCAGATGTTTGCAATCCTTAAAAATAAGGATTATACCTTGCGTAAAAAGCTGTTCCGATTATCAGGCAGGTCGTATGATAAGGAAGCTTTGGCAGACGCTTTAAGGGAGATTATGACCCTTACAGAGGATGAATACCCGTGCTGACACTGTGTTAAGGAGAAAAAATTATGAAAAAAAGTTTTATAATCCTGAAATTGAAACAAGCAATTTATCCGAGATTGACATTGTTTTAACCTCAACTCCCTCTCCAGATGAAAACACTGATTTTAAAAATTGGTCGCAGTGGCATTAAACCGACAGGAACGACAGACCGTTAATCTAAAAAAATAAATCGACAAGTCTCATAATGAAACTTGTCGATTTTTGGCGGAGACGGAGGGATTCGAACCCTCGTCCCTCAAGGGGCATCATGATTTCGAGTCATGTCCGTTATGACCACTTCGATACGTCTCCGAATAAACGGGTGCAAGAATTATTATATTGATTTTACAGCCGTATGTCAAGAAAAATATCATTTTTATTGAATTAAATCTTAAAACAACACGAAATTAAAGAACGGAGGAAACAATATGCTTAAATATCTTAAAAAAAGACCTATGCTTTTATGCGGTATTGTAGGCAGTTTTCTCTGTGTTATAGGATATTATTCGCAAATTTCGGAGTTCTTTATTGCACTCGGCTTAATTTTTATGTTTTTCATTCTGAAAATCAGAAGAGTAAAGCCGGTGTTTTTATTTGTTATACTGATTCTTTTTACAATAAGTGTAAGCGTTATACTTAAAGATTCTTCGGCGCAAAGAATTTCGTCTCTTTCCGGAAGCACGGTAAGCGGAAGCTTTACGGTTGATTCCGAACCGGAGTGGCATGGAATGTATTATTACACGGTGCTTAAATCCAAAAAGTGCAAGGGTCTTGACAGCGGCACAAAAATTGCTGTTTTTACGGATAATGCCGGTTTTGAATGCGGTGATATTGTAGCCGCTGAACTGAAGCTGGCTGCGGTTAAGGACAAGTATCAAAAAAGCGATTACGCAGAAAAAATATATATTACCGGAAATGCAGACAAAATAACCGTAATTAAAAAGCAAGGAGGCGGTTTATTGGCTTCCGTGCATAGGCTGCGCTGTTACATATCAAAAGCCTTGTTTGCAAATATGAATTATCGTGAGGCCGCAACGCTTACGGCTTTGACATACGGCGATAAATCTTATATCACCGACGGTTTTTACAGTTGCATAAAATCAGCCGGAGTAAGCCATGTTATGGTGGTTTCGGGTATGCATCTTGCGATTATTGTTTCGCTTACGGTAGGTTTATGCGAAAGGTTTTTTTACAATGCATACATAAAGTGTTTTGCGGTTATAATTACCGTTCTCGGAATGTCGGCACTATGCGGTTTTACAAAATCCATTTTAAGGGCAGGATTTTGTTATCTGATTTATTCGATAGGTTTGGCGCTGAAACGGGACAACACGCCGGAAAACACGCTCGGCGGTGCTGTTTCTTTATTATACATATTCTCGCCGTTTAATGTGTTCAGCATTTCGTTCCAGCTTTCAGCGCTTTCCACACTTGGTATAGTTGCGGTGGCATATCCCGTAAATAATACCGTAAATAAACGGAATTTAATCAAAAACGGTTTTATAAAAGGTCTGTTTTCGGCGTGTAACGTAACACTTTCGGCTCTTTTATTTACACTGCCTTTGACGGTTTATTATTTCGGCTGTTTTTCAACGGTTTCGGTTATAACCAATTTGCTCATATCCGATGCGGTTACTGCGGCTCTTGTGCTTTCGGCAGTCGGACTTGTAATTTATGCAATATTTCCGTTCGCAGGCAGCGTGGTGCTGTTTTTTGCAGGAATCGTTGCATGCTACATAAACAAGGTTATAGAGTATTTCGGTTCGCTTAGATACTCGGTAGTCCGATTGGGCGAAGGTTCATTCGTATTTTCATTGGCTTTACTTCTGACGGTTATTGCAACTTTGTTTGTCTTTAAAAATCATTCAGATAAAATTAAGCAAAGAAAAATTAACAATAAAATAATCAATGAGGGCGGAGGCAGGCTTTTATGGCGATAATATACGAGGATGCGCTTAAGGCTCAGCTTAAAGCCAAAAAAATTCTTCCGGTTTACATAATAACAGGTGATGACGGATATTTAAAACAGCTGTATGTAAACAAGATAATAGGTGCGGTTACTGACAAGGACGATATTTTTAATTTTCAGCGTTTCGGTGCCGAATGTAATCTTCAGGATGTTTATGACTCGCTTTCCCAGCTGCCTGTAATGGCGGATAGAAAGTGTGCGCTTTTATGCGATTATGATATTGAACATTGTTCTAAAGAAAATTTAGACCGACTCTTAAAATTAGCGGAAGAAACCGCAGATACTTCTGTGCTTATAATATGGTTTGACAGTGTCGAAACCGATGTTAAGAAAAGTTCAAAATTCAAAAAGCTTATGCAGAGCGCCGAAAAAGGCGGCGGTGCGGCGGTGCTTTTAAATCACCGAAGAACTCCTGAACTTGTAAAAATGCTTACAGACGGTGCCTCAAAACGAAATTGCAAAATGGATTCCTCAGCCGCAAAATATCTTGTTGAGACAGCAGGCGACGATATTGCAATTCTGAAAAATGAGCTTGATAAGCTGTGCAGCTATATTCACGGCGGAGTTATCACAAAGGAAACGGTGGAATCGGTTTGCATAAAAACACCCGAGGCGTCTGTTTATAATCTTTCAAGGTTTATTTTCACCAAAAACTCGGGGCAGGCGCTGGCGCTTCTTGATGAACTCTTTTTTATGCGTTTCGAGCCTATGATGATATTGTACACGATTTCTTCGGTTTATGTGGATATGTACAGAGTTTTTGTACTGAAAAAATCAGGTATGTCAATTTCCGAAATAAGTGCGGTATTCGGCTATAAGGGCAGGGAATTTTTGCTTGACAGAGCCCTACAAAATCTTTCGAAAATGGATTTCAAGAGGTTAACGCTGAGCTTTGAGGCTTTAACTAAGGCAGACAAGGCGCTTAAATCTAACGGTGCCGACGCAAGACTTGTGCTTGAACAGCTGATAATAAGGCTTATATATATTGTTGCAAAGGGTGAGGCGGTTGATAAGGCTTAAGCAGGCGGTTATTGTTGAGGGAAAGTATGATAAAATTGCCCTGGAAAATGTAATTGACGCAGTTATAATTCCTACAAACGGGTTCGGCGTTTTTAAGGACAGAGAAAAACGGGATATAATAAGAAGTCTTGCACAAAAGAACGGCATTATAGTGATGACCGACTCTGATTCGGCAGGCGCTGTTATAAGGGCATATATTAAGAAAATAGCTTCCGGAGCAAAAATAACAAATGTCTATGTTCCGAGACTGAGCGGTAAGGAAAAGCGCAAAAACAAGCCCTCGGCAGAGGGTGTGCTCGGAGTTGAGGGTATGTCTCCCGAAATAATCGAGGAGGCGCTTGCACGATGCAATGTAACTGTTGAAAGAACAGAGGGCAAGCGGAAGATAACAAAATCCGATATGTTTTCTGCAGGACTTTCGGGAGTGACCGATAGCAGTAAAAACCGTAAGGCTTTTCTTAAATTTTTAGGTTTCCCTCAAAATATTTCATCGTCAGCAATGCTTGATTTGCTTAACGGTCTGTTCTCATATAATGAATTTAAGGAGAAGGTTTTTCAATGGCAAAAAAGTACGGCCACAGATTGAAACCGCTTTATATTCTCGATATACTGCGAAGGAAAAGCGACGAAAGCGATCCGCTTAACGCCAATCAAATATGCGAAGAGCTTCAATACTACGGTATTGCCGCAGAACGGAAATCGGTATATTCCGATATTTCCGCATTAGAGGAATACGGGTATGATATTATTAAATCGGGTAATCCGAGAGGCTGGTTTTTGGGGGCAAGGGAATTTGAGGAGCCTGAAATTTATTTGCTTGCCGACGCTGTAAGAACGGCAAAATTCATAAGCGCCTCAAAAACCGCAGGTATTATTAATAAGCTTGACGGATTTTTGTCTGACGGGCAACGGGCAAAAAGGGAAAAAAGGGTTTATTTTTCGTCAAGTTCAAAATGCTCCAACGAAGAATTATTCTACAGTATTGACTGTATAAGCGAGGCGATACAATCCGGTGTAAAAATAGAATTTGATTATACAAGCCGTGTTCTATCGTTTGACAGAAAAATTGTAAAACAGTCTAATCATATGAAAATCATTCCTTATGCTCTTACCTGGCAGGATTATAATTATTATGTTATAGGAAATTACGAAAAATATGATAATCTTATACATTTGCGGCTTGACCGTATGAATTCCGTAAAACAGACAGAGGAAAAAGCAAGGCATTTTTCACTTGTCAGTAAATACAGTGACCGATTTGATGTGTCGGATTACACCTCCGGTCTTTTCAGTATGTACGGCGGAAGACTTGTCCCCGTTACGCTATGCTGTAAAAAGTCTATAATTGAGCAGGTAGCGGACAGATTCGGGGAGGATATTTTTATTAAAAATGTTACCGAAGATGAATTTTGCTTTTCGGTTAATGCGGCGCTTTCCGACGCACTTGTTACCTGGATAATAAGCTACGGCGATAAAATAAAGGTTGTTGAACCCGAAGAGCTTATTGATATGACTGTCCGTAGGGCAGAAGATGTACTAAAAATATACAGTTGTGGAGAGAAAAATGAATAAAACAGGATTTGACAATAAAAAATACATAGAGCTTCAATCAAAAAATATAAGAGACGGAATTACTATGTTCGGCGGCAAGCTTTATATGGAATTCGGCGGTAAGCTTTTTGACGATTACCATGCCGCAAGAGTTCTGCCAGGCTTTGAACCCGACGCAAAGGTTAAAATGCTTTTAGAGCTTAAAGACGACGCAGAGATTGTGATAGCCATAAATGCGGACGCAATAGAAAAAAACAAGCGCAGGGAGACCTCGGCATTACATATGACCTTGATACTTTAAGGCTTATTGACGCTTTCAGGGGCATAGGACTTTATGTGGGCAGTGTTGTAATAACCCGATATACGGGTCAGCCGCTTGCGGAGGCGTTTGAAAACAGGCTTAAAAAGCTCGGAGTTAAAGTGTACAGGCATTACCCGATAAAGGATTATCCGTCAAATATACCGTATATAATCAGCGAAAACGGTTTCGGAAAAAACGATTATATAAAAACCGAGAGAAAGCTGATTGTTGTCACAGCTCCGGGGCCCGGCAGCGGTAAAATGGCTACCTGTTTATCTCAGCTTTACCATGAGCATAAGCACGGTATTAAAGCGGGATATGCGAAATTTGAGACATTTCCTATTTGGAATCTGCCGCTTAAGCATCCGGTTAACATTGCCTATGAAGCGGCAACCGCCGACCTTGATGATGTCAATATGATAGACCCGTTTCACCTTGAGGCTTACGGAAAAACCACGGTCAATTACAACAGAGATATTGAAATTTTCCCGGTACTTAATGCAATGCTTGAGGGGATACTCGGTGAATCGCCGTATAAGAGTCCGACTGATATGGGTGTTAATATGGCAGGCTACGGTATTGTTGACGACGAAGCCGTTAAATCCGCTGCAAAGCAGGAAATAATACGGAGATATTATGCGGCGGCAGTAAGCGTAAGACAGGGTCTTGCAGAGCAAAGCGATATTACTAAAATAGAACTTTTAATGAATCAGGCAGGTGTGTCCTCCGCCGATAGACCTGTTGTAGCTGCAACGCTTGAAAAAGCGGAAATTACAGGTGCTCCGGCGGCGGCGATAGAGTTGCCCGACGGAAGGATTGTAACCGGTAAGACTTCAAGTCTTTTAGGGCCTGCGGCGGCTATGCTTTTAAATGCGCTTAAGGAGCTTGCCGGTATACCTGATGATATAAATCTTATATCCCCCTCGGTAATAGAACCTATACAAAGACTTAAAACAAAAATTATGGGAAATCATAATCCGAGACTTCATACGGACGAGGTGCTTATTGCGCTTTCAATTTGCGCCGCAACAAGCGACATTGCTAAAAAAGCGCTTGAAACAATCAGCAGATTAAAGGGGACAGAAGCACATTCAAGTGTTATATTGGCTCGGGTTGACGAACAGGTCTTTAGAAAATTAGGTGTCAATATGACATGCGAGCCGAATTATCAGACTAAAAAGTTATATCATAATTGATTTTTGAATTGTTTTTAAATATTGTATTTTTATACTTGACGGATGAGATGATTTTTAGTAGAATATACATTGTAATAAATGTTAGAAATTCTTTGTGACTGACGGAGTTTTGCAGAGCACTGCAAGGGAGCAAAGAATTATATAAGGGGATCTTTCTCCGTTACAGAGCCGACCGTCTGGGCGCACTTTAAGAGTTTTTACGCTTGAAGTGCGCCCTTTTTATCTTTTTACATATTAAGGAGGACACAATTATGAAAAAAGTCGGTATTGTTATGGGCAGTGACAGCGATTTGCCCGTAATTAAAAAAGCAACCGATATTCTCGAGGAGCTCGGTGTGCCGTATGAGGTACATATCTATTCCGCACACCGCACGCCCGTTCAGGCTCGGGACTTTGCACTCGGAGCGAGCGAAAACGGTTTCGGGGTGCTGATAGCGGCTGCCGGTATGGCGGCACATCTTGCAGGGGCTATTGCGGCTAACACAATCCTGCCGGTTATCGGTATACCGTGTAAGTCGCCCTGCTTTGACGGAATGGACGCACTGCTTTCAACCGTTGAAATGCCGACCGGTATTCCCGTTGCAACAGTTGCGGTAGGCGGCGGAGCAAATGCCGCATTGCTTGCGGCTCAAATAATTGCTGTAAATGATAAAGAGCTTGCCGATAAGCTCAATAATAAGAGAGCGCATGACGCCGACGCCGTTCTCAAAAAAGACGAGCGGGTAAACGAAATGCTTAAAAATCTTTAATATGATTTTCAGGAGGTAATAATTATGGAAAAGAAAGAACTGCTTTACGAAGGAAAAGCCAAAAGGGTTTTTGCCACCGACAAACCCGATGTACTGCTTGTTTCCTATAAGGATGACGCAACCGCCTTTAACGGTCTTAAAAAAGGCACTATTTCGGGCAAGGGCGCTATTAACAACCGAGTTACAAACTTTATGATGAGCCTGCTTGAAAAAGAGGGCGTTCCTACACATTTTATAGAGGAACTGAGCGATCGGGAAACACTTGTTAAAAAGGTTTCAATCGTTCCGCTTGAGGTGATTATCCGTAATATCTCCGCCGGTTCCTTTGCAAAGCGTTACGGAGTTGAAGAAGGCATAGTTTTTGCACAGCCTACCATTGAGTTCTCCTACAAAAACGACGACCTTGGGGACCCGCTCATAAACAGCTACCATGCGTTAGCGTTAGGTCTTGCAACCGCTGAGGAAATTGAAACAATTAAATCACTTGCTTTTAAAGTCAACACCTTCCTTAAAGGCTTTTTCAAAAAGCTTAACATAGACCTTGTTGATTTTAAGCTTGAATTCGGCAGACTTTCCGACGGTACAATAGTACTTGCCGACGAAATTTCACCCGATACCTGCCGTTTTTGGGACTGCGATACTCACGAAAAGCTTGATAAAGACCGTTTCCGCAGAGATCTCGGCGGAGTTGAGGACGCTTATCAGGAAATAATGAAGCGCATCCTCGGAGAGTAACACAGAATACATTTATTCCCCTTTACCTGATAAGGTGATTTAAGAAACGGAGAAATAACCAAATGGGAAAACTCAAAGAAGAATGCGGCGTTTTCGGCATTTACAGCCCAAAAAGCGAGGATGTGGCTCAACTGACCTACTACGGTCTTTTTGCGTTGCAGCATAGGGGTCAGGAGGCGTGCGGAATTGTTGTAAACGACGACGGTCTGTTTAACTCTTATAAGGACACGGGACTTGTGAACGATGTGTTCACAGCCGAACGGCTTGCCTCGCTTGGTGACGGAAATATGGCGGTAGGTCATGTTCGTTATGCAACCACGGGGGCTACCGACAGAATCAATGCACAGCCTATTGTGGTAAATCATATTAAGGGGCGTATGGCGCTTGCGCACAACGGCAACCTTACCAATTCGTATGAGCTTAGAAGTGAGCTTGAGCTTAAAGGCTCAATTTTCCACACCACATCAGATACAGAGGTTATATCCTACATTATAACAGAGGAACGCCTCAAAGCTCCGACCATTGAGGACGCAGTTGACCGTGCAATGGATCGAATTAAAGGCGCTTATTCGCTGGTTATAATGTCGCCCTCAAAGCTTATTGCGGTAAGAGACGAAAACGGCTTTCGCCCCTTGTGCTACGGTAAGACAGCCGAAGGCGACTGGGTTGTCGCATCGGAAAGCTGTGCGCTTGACGCAGTAGGTGCGGAGCTGATACGGGATATTGAGGCGGGCGAAATTGTTGTATTCGAAAAAAACGGCGTTCGCAGTATCACAAAGCACTGCGGCAAAAAGCCGCACAAAATGTGCGTTTTCGAGTATGTTTACTTTGCAAGACCCGATTCTGTTGTAGACGGCTGTTCGGTACATGAGGTGCGCACACGAGCCGGTGCTTACTTAGCACTTGAGCATCCTGTTCAGGCGGATGTTGTTATAGGCGTGCCTGATTCGGGCATAGACGCCGCCATAGGCTATTCTAAGCAGTCGGGAACACCGTATGAGTTAGGCTTCATTAAAAACAAATATATTGCAAGAACCTTTATAGCACCCGGTCAGAAAAGCCGTGAAAACAAGGTAAGAATTAAGCTCAATCCTATTGTCGGTACAGTAAAAGGCAAAAGGGTAGTGCTTATTGACGATTCTATTGTACGAGGTACTACAAGCGCAAGAATAGTAAAGCTCCTGCGTGAAGCTGGCGCTAAAGAAGTACATATGCGTGTCAGCGCACCGCCGTTTAAGAATCCATGCTATTATGGCACCGATATAGATTCAAGAGAAAATCTTATCGCCTGTCACCACACGGTAGAGGAGACCGCAAAGATAATAGGTGTTGATTCGCTCGGCTACTTAAGCGTTGACAGCGTTAAAAAGATTGCCTGCGGAGTCAAAGGTAAGGGCTACTGTACTGCCTGTTTTGACGGCGATTATCCTACCGACATACCCGAGCATACAGAAAAAAGCAGGTTTGAGGATAAAATTTCTTCAAACGGAAAGGAAGATAAAGAATGAGCTACTCAAAGTCTGACAGCTACGCCGCAGCAGGTGTTGATATTACCGCAGGATACAAGGCGGTTGAGCTTATGAAGGCTCACATTGCAAGAACCGTAACACCGGGCGTTTGCTCGGATGTGGGCGGATTCGGAGGTCTTTTTGAGCTTGATTTGACCGGAATTACCAAGCCTGTGCTTGTAAGCGGCACCGACGGGGTCGGAACAAAGCTGAAAATTGCTTTTTTGATGGACAAGCATGATACCGTAGGTATTGACTGCGTTGCAATGTGCGTCAACGATATTATTTGCTGTGGGGCAAAGCCGCTTTTTTTCCTTGATTATATTGCCTGCGGAAAGAACTATCCCGAAAAAATAGCCTCGATTGTAAGCGGTATTTGCGATGGCTGTGTTCAGTCGGGAGCTGCGCTTATAGGCGGTGAGACTGCCGAAATGCCCGGCTTTTATCCGGCGGACGAGTATGATTTAGCCGGCTACTGCACAGGAGTTGTGGATAAGGAAAAGATTGTTGACAATTCCGCCATGCGTGAGGGCGATGTAATAATAGCACTGCCGTCAAGCGGAGTTCATTCTAACGGCTTTTCGCTTGTAAGAAAAGTTTTCAATGTTGAAAATAATGATATAAATCTGCCTATGGCGGAGCTTGGCGGCAAGTCGGTAGGCGAAACATTGCTTACTCCTACAAGGATATATGTTAAGCCGATTTTAGCTCTGCTTGACGATGTAAAGGTAAAGGGTATATCGCACATAACCGGCGGCGGCTTTTATGAGAATATTCCGCGCTCTGTTCCGGCAGGACTGGGTGCAGATATTGAGCGCAGCGCTATAAAAGTACTTCCGATATTCGACCTTATAGCAAAGGTCGGCGGTATTTCGGAGCGTGATATGTTTAATACATTTAATATGGGCGTGGGAATGAGTATTGTTGTGGCTAAAGAGGACGCCGAAAAGTCACTTAAGGTTCTTAAAGAAAACGGCGAATGTCCGTATATCATCGGCAAAATTATAAAATCAGACGATAAAATAGTAATTCATTAAACCCGTTTACAAGGAGAATGAAGTGAAAGATAAGATAAATATTGCCGTGCTTGTTTCCGGCGGCGGCACTAATCTGCAAGCCCTTATTGACGCCGTGGGTTCGGTTATAACTTCAGGTGTTATCAAGCTTGTAGTATCAAACAACCGCTCGGCTTACGCATTAAAGCGTGCCGAAGACGCAGGTATAAAATCCGTCTGCATAACTAAAGCCGATTTCGGCGGTGCGGCAGGTATGGAGGCTGAGCTTGTGCGTGTGCTTGAGGCTGAAAAAATTGACCTTATCGTGCTTGCAGGATTTATGAGCATATTAAGCGCAGACTTCACACAAAGGTTTGAAAAACGGATTATAAATATTCATCCGTCTCTTATACCGTCATTTTGCGGTGAGGGTTATTACGGACTGCGGGTACACGAAGCCGCACTTAAAAAAGGTGTGAAGGTTACAGGTGCAACGGTGCATTTTGTCAACGAAATACCGGACGGCGGCGAAATTATAATGCAAAAAGCAGTCAGGGTGCTTGACGGTGACACCCCGGAATCCCTGCAAAAGCGTGTAATGCGCTTGGCAGAGTGGAAAATACTTCCAAAGGCTGTTGAAAAGGTTTCAGCCGAACTACTTAAAAAGGAGCAACAGGCATGAATGTTTACAAGACAAGCGATATATCGAAGCTTACAGAGGGCAATTCCTATGTAGGCCGTGGAATTGTTATAGGTAAGACAGCCGACGAAAAAAAAGCCTGCACCGCCTATTTTATTATGGGCAGAAGTGCTAACAGCCGCAACCGCATTTTTACCGAGCGTGACGGTGCGGTTTTCACCGAGCCTTTCGATCCGTCTAAGGTTGAGGATCCGAGCCTTATTATTTATGCCGCTATCAGAAAATACGAAAATAAGCTTATTGTTACAAACGGTGATCAGACTGATACAATTTATGATTTTATAAAGTGCGGTAAAAGCTTTACAGAGGCGCTTGAAACCAGAGAATTCGAGCCGGACATGCCGAACTTCACACCGAGAATAAGCGGTATGCTTACCTTTGCAGATAATGATTTTACATATCGGATGAGTATTCTGAAAAGCGCAGACAAAGACGGAAGTGCGTGCAGTCGATATACATTTTCATATCCTGCCGTTGCGGGGGTAGGACATTTTCTTCATACATATGTTTGCGACGGCGACCCTATTCCCACCTTTCAGGGCGAGCCTGAGCGCATAGCTTTGGGAAACGATATAGATGAGTTTACCCGATCGCTTTGGAAATCGCTTGATAATGATAACAAAATTTCGCTTTATGTAAGATTTACAGACCTCGCCACAGGCGAGGAGGAAAACCGCCTGATAAACAAAAACAAATAATAGGAGCTGACATATATGAAAGAGTTTGAGCTTAAATACGGCTGTAACCCCAATCAAAAGCCATCCCGTATATTTATGGAGGACGGCTCCGAACTTCCGATAGAAATTCTCTGCGGCAGACCGGGCTATATAAACTTTCTTGACGCATTCAATTCATGGCAGCTTGTTAAGGAGCTGAAAGCCGCCCTCGGTATGCCGGCTGCGGCGTCGTTTAAGCATGTAAGTCCCACCTCTGCCGCAATAGGCTTAAAGCTTGATGAAAAGCTGAAAAAAGCATGCTTTGCAGACGATTTTGAAGGACTTGATTCTTCACCTATCGCCTGTGCCTATGCACGTGCAAGGGGAACAGACAGAATGTGCTCATTCGGGGACTGGATTGCGCTTTCGGATGTTTGCGATGTGACTACAGCCGCTATGATTAAGCGTGAGGTGTCCGACGGTATTATTGCCCCCGACTTTGAGCCGGAGGCACTCGAAATACTTAAATCAAAGCGTGGCGGTAATTATAATATCGTCAAAATTGATCCTGACTATGTGCCGAACCCGATAGAGCGCAAGCAGGTTTTCGGCGTAACCTTTGAGCAGGGGCGCAACAATTTCGAAATTAATGAATCACTGCTAAATAACATTGTGACTGAAAATAAATGCCTGCCCGACTCGGCTAAACGAGACCTTATTATTGCGCTTATCACCCTTAAATACACCCAGTCGAATTCTGTTTGCTATGCTTTCGGCGGTCAGGCTATCGGAGTAGGAGCCGGTCAGCAGTCCCGAATTCACTGCACCCGCCTTGCCGGTACTAAGGCAGATACATGGCTTTTAAGACAGCACGATAAGGTGCTTTCACTGCCCTTTAAGCAGGAGCTTAAACGCCCCGACAGAGACAATGTAATTGACGGCTACATTAACAAAAACGAAGAGGATGTATGTGCCGAGGGTATTTGGCAGCGTTACTTTACAAAGCGCCCCGAACCGCTGACAGATGAGCAGGCGAGAGAGTATCTTAACTCGATAAGCGGAGTTGCACTCGGCTCTGACGCATTTTTCCCGTTCAGCGACAACATTGAGCGTGCACATTTAAGCGGTGTAAGCTTTATTGCCGAGCCGGGCGGCTCTATCAGAGACGATGCGGTTATAGACTGCTGTAATAAATACGGTATTACTATGGCATTTACGGGTATGCGCCTTTTCCATCACTGATAAAATCGACAGGTGGCTGAAATCAATGAAAATAATGGTAGTAGGTTCAGGCGGCCGTGAGCACGCCATAATTAAAAAATTAAAACTAAGCGAGGGTGTCGAGGAAATATTTGCACTGCCCGGAAACGGCGGTATATCCGCCGACGCAGTATGCGTTAATATAAGTGCGACCGATATTGAAAGCATTGTTCGCTTTGCAAAGGAAAACGGCATTGACTATGCCGTGGTAGCACCCGATGATCCGTTGGTGCTTGGTTGTGTTGACGCTCTTGAGGCAGTGGGCGTACCGTGCTTCGGACCGCGTGCAAATGCGGCTGTAATTGAAGGCAGCAAGGTTTTTTCAAAAAATCTGATGAAAAAATACAACATTCCCACTGCCGAATACGAGGTTTTCACTTCTGCCGAAGAGGCGCTTAAATACCTCGATAGTGCTCCGATACCTACCGTTATCAAAGCGGACGGATTGGCTCTCGGTAAGGGAGTTATAATAGCCCAAACCCGTGATGAGGCAAGGGCGGCGGTGAATGAGATAATGCTTGACAAAAAGTTCGGAAAGAGCGGTGACAGCATTGTCATAGAAGAATTTTTAACAGGACCCGAGGTGTCGGTTTTATCATTTACCGACGGCAAAACGGTGATTCCTATGGTATCTTCAATGGATCATAAGCGTGCGCTTGACGGTGATATGGGACTTAATACCGGCGGAATGGGTACGATTGCTCCAAACCCATACTACACGGCGGAAATTGCAAAACGCTGTATGGATGAGATATTTATGCCGACGGTAAACGCTATGAACGACGAAAGCCGCACCTTTAAAGGCTGTCTTTACTTCGGATTAATGCTTACATCGGACGGTCCTAAGGTTATAGAATATAACTGCCGTTTCGGCGACCCCGAAACACAGGTGGTTTTGCCCTTGCTTGAAAGCGACCTGCTTAAAATTATGATGGCTGTTACAAACGGCACCTTGGCAGATACCGAGGTGCAATTCAGCAATAAAAGTGCCGCATGCGTGATTATGGCAAGCGATGGCTATCCTGTAAAATACGAAAAGGGCTTTGAAATAAGTATTCCGTCCGATATTTCAGAGAGCGTTTATGTTGCGGGTGCTGTGAAAAGCAACGGTAAGCTGCTTACAAGCGGCGGCCGTGTACTCGGAGTTACCGCAACGGCAAATACGCTTAAAGAGGCTGTTGACGCCGCTTACGAAAAGGTCAGCCGTATCAGCTTTAAAAACGCATATTACAGAAAAGATATAGGTGCAAAATCCTTAAAAGTAAAGGAGAGCAAATAAATGGTATACCGTGTGTTTGTTGAAAAAAAACCTGAGCTTGCCCACGAGGCAAAGGCATTGCTTAGTGAAGTAAACGACTTTCTCGGCATAAAAACGCTTGAAAAGGTGAGGGTTATTAACCGCTATGATGCGGAAAACATAACTGCGGAGCTTTTCAATTATGCAAAAAAGACGGTTTTTTCAGAACCTCAGCTTGATACCGTCAGCGATTCACTTAACTGTGATTCCGACGCCTGCTTTGCTGTTGAGTATCTTCCGGGTCAATTTGACCAGCGTGCCGACAGTGCGGCGCAGTGTATTCAAATAATCTCTAAGCAGGTGCGTCCGCTTATTCGCACCGCTAAGATTTATATGCTTTACGGAAATTTAACAGACGCCGAAACCGAACGCATAAAGAAATATGTCATTAACCCTGTTGAGGCACACGAGGCGTCGTTTGAAAAGCCTGAAACGCTGAATATAAACTACGATAAGCCAACCACTGTAAAAACACTTGACGGTTTTACCGCACTTGACAGAGACGGTCTTGAACAGTTTGTTAAAGATTACGCTCTTGCAATGGACGCAGACGATATAGCCTTTTGTCAGGCTTATTTTAAATCCGAGCACCGCGACCCGACTATAACCGAAATCCGTATGATAGATACTTATTGGTCGGATCACTGCCGCCATACAACCTTTTTAACGGTAATAGATGATGTGAAATTTGAGGACGCTTTACTTCAGCAAACCTACGAAGAATACCTTAATGTCCGCCGAGAACTCGGCAGAACCAAGCCGATATGCCTTATGGACCTTGCTACCGTTGCGGTAAAGGCGCTTAAAAAGCAGTGCAAGCTTGATAAGCTTGACGAGAGCGAGGAGATAAACGCCTGCACAGTTAAGATAAATGTTGATGTTGACGGAGTTAATGAAGATTGGCTTTTGCTCTTTAAAAATGAGACCCACAACCACCCGACCGAGATTGAGCCGTTCGGCGGTGCCGCAACCTGCATAGGCGGCGCCATACGAGATCCGCTTTCAGGGCGTTCCTACGTTTACGGCGCTATGCGAGTAACAGGTGCTGCCGACCCGCTAAAGCCGGTTGAGCAGACCTTAAAAGGAAAGCTGCCGCAGCGCAAGATTGTTACAACCGCCGCCGCAGGCTATTCGTCCTACGGTAACCAAATAGGTCTTGCAACAGGAATTGTTGATGAAATTTATCACCCCGGCTATGCCGCAAAGCGTATGGAGATAGGCGCTGTAATTGCCGCCGCTCCGGCAGAAAATGTAAGGCGTGAGGTTCCGGCTCCGGGAGATGTTGTAATACTTATAGGCGGCTCTACCGGACGAGACGGCTGCGGAGGTGCCACCGGTTCTTCAAAATCCCACACCGCACAGTCGCTTGACACCTGCGGCGCAGAGGTACAAAAGGGAAATGCGCCCGAAGAACGCAAGCTCCAGCGCCTGTTCAGGAATAAGGAAGCCTGCCTGATGATTAAACGCTGTAATGACTTCGGCGCAGGCGGAGTATCGGTTGCTATCGGCGAGCTTGCCGACGGACTCGAAATTGATTTAAATGCCGTACCTAAAAAATATGAGGGACTTGACGGTACAGAGCTTGCCATTTCGGAAAGTCAGGAACGCATGGCGGTAGTTGTCGAAAAGAAAGATGTAGACGCATTTTTAGAGCTTGCAAACGCCGAAAATCTTCAAGCCTGCCCGGTTGCGGTTATAAAAGCCGAACCGAGACTTGTTATGAACTGGAACGGCAAAAAAATTGTAGATATAAGCCGGGATTTTCTTAATTCAAACGGTGCCGATAAGCACATAACCATTGCGGTCTCTGCGCCGCAGTGCTGCAAAAAAGATGTCAGCGGCGGTTTTACCGAGAATATCGAGGCACTTGCAGGCGACCTTAACATTTGTTCAAAGCGTGGACTAAGCGAGCGTTTCGACTCAACGATAGGCGCAGGCACGGTACTTATGCCGTTTGGCGGAAAAAATCAGCTCACCCCAATTCAGGCAATGGTTCAAAAGATTTCGGTTGAGAAAAAGCACACCGATACTTGCTCGCTTATGGCGTTCGGATATAATCCGTTTATAACCGAGAAAAGCCCGTATCACGGCGCATACCTTGCAGTTGTAGAGTCGGTTTCCAAGCTGATTGCCACAGGTGCAAAATTTGAGGATGTGTATCTTACATTTCAAGAGTATTTTGAACACCCCGGAAAGGATTCCGCACGCTGGGGTCAGCCGCTTGCCGCTTTGCTCGGTGCTTTTAAAGCGCAAATGCAGCTCGGTATCGGCTCAATCGGCGGTAAGGACTCAATGAGCGGAACATTTGAGAACCTTGATGTGCCGCCGACTCTCTTTTCATTTGCTGTTACTACCGAAAAGACGGAAAGTATAGTATCAAATGAGTTTAAGTCTGCCGGCGACAAGGTGGTTTTACTCCGCCCTGAATCAGATGAAAACGGTCTGCCGATTACAGAGTCTTTATTAAAGCTTTTTGACACAGTGACAAGCCTTACACGCTCCGGCAAAGCACGGGCTGTTTATACTCCAGGTATGGGCGGTGTTGCAGAGGCAGTAATGAAAATGGCATTCGGCAACGGCTTTGGATTTGCTTTTGATAGCTCTGTCAGCGCAGAAACAATCTTCGGATACAGCTACGGCTGTTTTGTATTGGAGCTTGACAGCAGTGTGGAGCTTATCGGCGAGCTTCTCGGTGAAGTGACCGCTGCGGCTGAAATATGCTATCGTGATGAACAGGTTTCCCTTAAAAAGCTGCTTGCCGTATACGAAGATAAGCTTGAGAGCGTTTACCCCTGTAATATTAAAAATGTCGGAGAACCGACCGAGAACTTTTCATATACAGCAAAGCAACGCATAACACCCGCTGTAAAGATTGCACGCCCCAAGGTGCTTATTCCGACATTTCCGGGTACAAACTGCGAATATGACAGTGCAAAGGCTGTTAGTGACGCCGGTGCAGAGCCGGAGATAATCGTTATAAATAATCTTACCGCCGACGGCATCAGCCGCAGTGTGGAGCATTTTGCAGATGAGCTTAAAACCGCACAAATGGTCTTTATTCCGGGCGGATTTTCAGGAGGCGACGAGCCTGACGGCAGCGGTAAGTTTATAACTGCATTCTTCCGTAATGCTGAGATTAAGGAAGGTGTTGCCGAGCTCCTTGAAAAGCGTGACGGTCTTATGTGCGGAATTTGCAACGGTTTTCAGGCGCTTATCAAACTCGGACTTGTTCCTTACGGTAAAATAATCGACACAGACGAAAATTGCCCGACGCTCACATTCAACACCATTGCACGCCATCAGTCACGCATTGTCCGTACCCGAATTGCCTCAAATAAATCGCCGTGGCTGAGCCTTACAAATGTCGGTGATATTTATAATGTTCCGATTTCACACGGCGAGGGCAGATTCCTTGCAAGTAAGGAGCTTGCGGAGCAACTTGCAAAGAACGGACAGATCGCCACCCAGTATGTTGACCTTGACGGAAATGCCTCTCTTGATATTCATTTTAATCCTAACGATTCAATGTGCGCCATTGAGGGAATTACTTCACCCGACGGTCGTGTATTCGGCAAAATGGGGCACAGCGAGCGTATCGGCAGCGGCCTTTATAAAAATGTTCCGGGGAATTATGACATACATATGTTTGAGGCGGCAGTTAAATACTTTAAATAATCCGGGCGATTTTTCCCGATTTAAGCTCCGTTTCAGTACGGAGCTTTCTTGTTTCTTAAAATATAAAGAATTTTGCAGAATATAGTTTGCTTTTTGCGTGTCTACTATTGACAAGAGAATTAAGCTGTGCTATAATTTAACACATCACCGCATTAGCGAAATAAAGTGATGCGAAAAAGGTAGGCATATTTCCGTAAGTATGCTTATGTCGGATATAAGTCGGTAATTAACCGCTTTAAAGAGGACTGATAAAAATGTTTGATGATACCCTGCTTAAAAATGAAGAAAAAGCCGTGTTTGCTCTGCGCTCGCTATACCGCCGTTACGGCTATTTACCGTATAGAATGAGCAAGTTTGAAGAATATGAGCTTTACATACGAAACAAGGATTTTCTTGTGAGCGACCGCATAATCACATTTAACGATACTTCAGGCCGCCTTATGGCGCTTAAGCCGGATGTAACCCTTTCTATTATTAAAAACGGAGAGGATACTCCGGGGTTTAAGCAAAAGGTTTACTACAATGAGAATGTTTACCGCATTTCCGACCGCACACACAGATTCCGTGAACTGATGCAAACCGGCTGTGAATGTATAGGCGATATAGGGATTTACGATATTTACGAGGTAATAAGCCTTGCCGCCGAAAGCCTCTCAATGATTTCAGAAAACTTTGTGCTTGAGGTGTCTAACCTCGGACTCATTGAAGAAATGCTTACAAGCGCTTGCAACGATGCGGTGTTTGCTGAAAAAGCCATTGCCTTTATTGCCGAAAAGAATTCTCACGATTTAAGCCGCTTGTGCGACGAGTACGGCATAAAAGAGGAGCAGGAAAAGCGTTTACAGCTGCTTATCACTTCTTACGGTGAAAGGAACATGGTAATATCTGCACTTGAAGGCGAATGCGGCGATAAAGCAGAGGAGCTTAAAATGCTTTCAAAGTTGCTTGACGGCTCGCCGTACAGTGATAAAATTCGTTTTGATTTCTCGGTTGTAAACAATATGAGCTACTACAACGGATTTGTATTCAGGGGTTTTCTAGACGGCGTGTGCGAGGGAGTGCTTGCAGGCGGTCAGTATGACAGGCTGATGGCAAAAATGAACCGAAAAAGCGGTGCAATAGGCTTTGCAATTTACATTGACGAGCTTGAACAGCTGGAGCAGGCGGAAAGCGGAACAGATGTTGACTTAGTTGTGCTTTATGATGATTCGGTAAGTCCTGCGGATGTAGCAAAGGCGGTTAAGGAACAAACGACGCTCGGAAAATCGGTGAGTACGCAGAAGTGCGTAAGCGACAGATTGCGTAGCCGTGAGTTGCTTGATTTAAGGGAGGAGGGCGCAAAATGCTGAATATAGCTTTACCGAAAGGAAGACTCGGCGAGAAGGTTTACGCAATGTTTGAGGCGGCAGGCTTTGAGTGCCCTTCCATTCACGAAAATACCCGCAGGCTGATATTTGAAAATGCTGAAAAAGGCGTTCGGTATTTTTGGGTCAAGCCGTCCGATGTCGCTATATATGTTGAGCGTGGCGCAGCGGATATAGGAGTTGCGGGAAAGGACATTTTGCTTGAATATAAGCCTAATATATATGAACTGCTTGATTTAAAGCTCGGCAAATGCCGTATGGCGGTTGCGGCACCGGAGGGCTTTTACGATTCCGGCAGCCGCACGCTGCGTGTTGCAACGAAATTTCCGAATATTGCAACGGAATATTATGACTCCTGCGGACGGGATATTGATATAATAAAGCTTAACGGCTCTATTGAAATAGCGCCTATACTCGGACTGTCAGATGTTATTGTCGATATAGTGGAAACCGGCACAACACTTAAGGAAAATAACCTTGAGGTTAAAACCGAAATATTGCCTATAAGCGCC
>JAFOYI010000060.1 GCA_017391425.1 Clostridia bacterium
CTATGCCGGCGTTTTTTTATTTTAAATTTTCTATTATCAATAAAAAATTATCGTAATAATTTTCAGTGTGTTGTTCCGCCGAATCACTTAAGATTTTTTTACAATATTCAAGTTGTTTTTCATTAAATTCAGCTCTAAGATTTTCTTTTTGCTCGGAGAAGGCTTTTAAAAGTATATAGTTAGCTTGAAGCTCATTAAGTGACCAGCACATTTCATTAAAATTTTCTTCCAACATTAGGCTCACCTCAAAATAATAATATAACAAAATGATGTAAAAGTCAATACCTCATTTTGAAGTAAAGTAAAATATTTATGGGGTGAACAGCTTGGAATATTTTGAAATTATAAGGGCTTTGCGTGAGGACAGAGACTTAACGCAACAACAAATAGCGGAAGTATTGGGAATTAAACAGGCAAGCTACTCACAGTATGAACTCAATAAAAGGGAGTTGCCTATTCGCTTCCTAAAAAAGTTGTGCGAATACTACGGAGTCTCGGCGGATTATATTTTAAATTTGCCCGACAGTCTTAAATATCCCAAAAGATAAAACTTCGGTATTGACTTTATGCTTTATCGGTGTTAAAATAATAAAAACAAAAATCTTTAAGCAGGGTGCTGTGACGCCGGCAAGATTGTGATAATGGCTGTTTTTCAGTCTGTTTTGTTGCGCTCATGACCTGCTTTAAAAGCAGGTCTTTATTTTTTGGGAGAAACGATATGATATTTAAGAACGCCTCCGTTTACGAAAACGGTGTATTTGTGAAAAAAGATTTTATTACCGATGCCGGGGATAACTCCGGTACAGTTTCCGATTTTAATAATGCTTTTGTTTTTCCGGCTTTTTGCGATGTGCATGTACATTTCAGAGAACCGGGATTTTTTTATAAGGAAACGGTAAAAACCGGATCTCTTTCGGCGGCAAGGGGCGGATATACCGATGTTTGCACAATGCCTAATTTAAATCCGGTACCCGACAGTGCGGAAAATATGCAAAAACAGCTTGAAATCATAAACAAATCGGCTGTGATAAGGGTTCATCCTTATGCCGCAGTAACGGTGGGCGAAAAGGGCGAGGATTTGAGCGATATGGAGGCTCTCGCACCGTTGTGTATTGCTTTCTCTGATGACGGCAAGGGTATTCAAAACGAAGAAATAATGCTTGAAGCAATGAAAAAGGCAAAAAAGCTCGGCAAAATAATAGCCGCTCATTGCGAGGATAATTCCCTTCTTTTCGGCGGGTACATTCATGCCGGAGAGTATGCAAGGCTTCACGGTCACAGGGGTATATGCAGTGAAAGCGAATGGAAGCCTATTGAAAGAGATTTAAGGCTTGCAAAAAAGACAGGTTGTAAATATCATGTCTGCCATATATCCTGCAAAGAAAGCGTAGAGCTGATACGCAGGGCAAAGGCAGAAGGCGTAGATGTGACCTGTGAGACGGCTCCGCATTATCTTGTGTTTAACGATATGGATTTAAGGGAGGACGGACGCTTTAAGATGAACCCTCCGATAAGAAGCGAAGAGGACAGGTCGGCACTCATGGCCGGAATAAAGGACGGAACAATAGATATGATAGCGACCGACCACGCACCGCACACAGCGGAAGAAAAATCGGGTGGGCTTGAAAAAAGCTTAATGGGTGTTGTCGGGCTTGAGACCGCATTCCCCGTGCTTTATACAGAGCTTGTTAAAACGGGTATAATAACCCTTGAAAAGCTGATTGAGCTTATGGCGGTTAATCCGAGACAGCGGTTCGGTATAACGGAAACGGAGGATATATGCGTATATAACCTTGAAAGTGAATATAAAATCAATTCACAAGAATTTGCAAGTATGGGTAAAAGCACGCCCTTTGAAGGGAAAACGGTATTCGGGAAAAACTTACTTACAGTATGCGGAGGTAAAGCAGTATGGCAGATATAAAACAAAAAAAGCTTGTACTTGAGGACGGAACGGAGTATTACGGCGCAGGCTTCGGGTATGACGGCGAGGCTGTATGCGAGGTGGTTTTCAACACATCGCTTGTCGGTTATCAGGAAATAATATCCGACCCGTCGTACACAGACCAGGCGGTTGTTATGACATATCCGCTTATAGGAAATTACGGAATTGCGGACGAGGATTACGAAACAAAGGTTCCTACAATAGGCGGACTTATAGTAAGGGAATATAACGATTTCCCGTCTAACTTTCGGTATACAAAAACACTTTCCGAGGTTATGGAGGAGTACAAAATCCCCGGAATTTCCGGAATTGATACACGAAAGCTTACAAGAAGCATAAGGGATATAGGCAGCAGAAGAGGAATTATAACAAATGCCGATACTCCAAAGGAAAAAGCGGCAGATATTATAAAGAACACACCTGTACCCCACAATGCGGTGGACAGGGTGAGCTGTAAAAAGCGGTGGTATGCAAGAACGGCAAACGCCCGTTACAATGTTGTGGCGATAGACTGCGGAATAAAGCTTAATATAATCCGTTCACTAAACGCAAGAGGCTGTAATGTAACGGTTATGCCGTACAACACACCTGCGGCGGAAGTGGAAAAGATGAAGCCGGACGGTATATTTTTATCAAACGGACCGGGAGATCCCGAGGATGTTATACCGGTAATTGAGCTTGTGAAGTCGCTTTACGGAAAGCTCCCCATTTTCGGTATATGCTTAGGCCACCAAATGATTTGTCTTGCCGCAGGCGCTAAAACCTACAAATTAAAATTCGGCCACAGGGGCGGAAACCATCCCGTTAAAAACCTTGAAACCGATAAAATTGAAATAACCTCACAAAATCACAGCTATGCGGTTGATGAAAAAAGTCTTGAAAAAACAAACCTTACCGTTACACATATAAATATACTTGATAACACGGTAGAGGGCGTGAAGGATGAAAAGGCAAAGGTATTCAGCGTGCAGTACCATCCCGAAAGCGCTCCCGGTCCGCAGGACAGCGCTTATCTCTTCGACAGATTTATAAAGCTTATGGAGGAAAACAAAAATGCCTAAAAGAACCGACCTTAAAAAGATATTGGTGATAGGCTCGGGTCCTATAGTAATAGGTCAGGCGGCAGAGTTTGACTATGCCGGAACACAGGCCTGCTTGGCGCTTAAGGAAGAGGGCTATGAGGTAGTTCTGTGCAACTCAAATCCGGCTACTATTATGACCGATACCACTGTTGCAGACAAGGTTTATATGGAGCCGCTGACCCTTGAATATTTGGCAAAGGTGATACGCTATGAGCGTCCGGACGCAATAGTGCCGGGCATAGGCGGTCAAACGGGGCTTAACCTTGCCATGCAGCTTGAAAAAAAGGGTGTATTGCGTGAGTGCGGGGTTGAGCTTTTGGGTACCGGCAGTAAAAGCATAGAAAGAGCCGAGGACAGAGAGCTTTTTAAAGAGCTTTGCGAGGAAATAGGCGAGCCTGTTTTGCAGTCGGTAATAGCCGAAAATATAGAAGACGGTCTTAAAGCGGCAGAGGAGATAGGTTATCCCGTGGTTCTCCGTCCTGCGTTCACTCTGGGCGGCACAGGCGGCGGCTTTGCCGATAACGAAGAGGAATGTAAGGAGCTTTTAAGGGGTGCGCTCGATTTATCTCCGGTTCATCAGGTGCTTGTTGAAAAAAGCATTAAGGGATATAAGGAAATAGAATATGAGGTAATGCGTGACGGGAACGATACCGCTATTGCCATATGCAATATGGAAAATATAGACCCTGTCGGTATACACACAGGGGATTCGGTTGTGGTTTGTCCCTCGCAGACCCTTACGAACAAAGAGTATCATATGCTGCGTGACAGCGCCCTCAAAATAATCCGTGCGCTTAAAATAGAGGGCGGCTGCAATGTACAGTTTGCACTTGACCCGTTATCCTTTAACTATTATCTTATAGAGGTAAACCCAAGGGTTTCACGCTCGTCCGCATTGGCAAGCAAGGCAAGCGGATACCCGATAGCAAGGGTTTCCGCCAAAATATCGGTAGGTATGAGGCTTGACGAAATAATGCTTGCCAATACGCCGGCATCCTTTGAGCCTGCGCTTGACTATGTAGTAACCAAAATGCCGAGATTTCCGTTTGATAAATTTTCCTCGGCAAATAATAAGCTTTCAACCCAAATGAAGGCAACGGGCGAGGTTATGAGTATAGGCAGAACGCTTGAAGAAAGTCTGCTTAAAGCGGCAAGGTCGCTTGAAATAGGTGTGAATCACCTTTATATGAAGAAGTTTGACGGATTTACCGACGATGAATTGCTGTCTTATATAAAGGACGGAACCGATGACAGACTGTATGCGATAGCCGAGCTTTTGCGCCGCAATACCGATATGGGAATGATTTACGACGCAACAAAAATTGATATGCTGTTCCTTGAAAAGATAAGAAATATCGTAAAAACCGAAAATAAGCTTAAAGAGCATATAGGCGATATCGGCACACTTTACAAGGCTAAAAAAATGGGATTTTCGGACGGATATATCGGCAGACTTTGGGGTATGACCGAAGAGGAAATTTTTGATATAAGGGAAAAGCAGGGAATATTCCCGGTTTATAAAATGATTGACTCCTGCGCCAGTGAATTTGAAAGCTATATACCGTATTTCTACTCTACTTACGAGGACGAAAACGAATCGCTTGTATCAGACAAAAAGAAAATAATAGTTTTGGGTTCGGGTCCTATAAGAATAGGTCAGGGCGTGGAGTTTGATTATTCCACCGTTCACGCAGTTACAACGATTAAAAAAGCGGGTTATGAGGCAATAATAATAAATAACAACCCCGAAACGGTCTCAACCGATTACACCTGCTCGGATAAACTGTATTTTGAGCCGCTTTGCACTGAGGATGTTATGAATATTATACGCCTTGAAAAACCGATCGGCGTAATAGCCTCCTTAGGCGGTCAGACGGCAATAAATTTAGCCGAAAGCCTGAACCGTCGGGGAGTTAAAATAATAGGAACGGATTGCGCCGCCATAGACCGTGCGGAAAACAGGGATTTGTTTGAAAAGGTTTTAAAGGAGCTTGATATTCCGCAGCCTAACGGCAGAGCGGTTACAAAAATCGAAGACGGCGTTAAGGCTGCAGCCGAAATCGGCTACCCTGTGCTTGTTCGCCCGTCCTTTGTACTTGGCGGCAGAGCAATGCAGATAGTTGCGGACGAGGAGCAGCTGCGCCGCTATCTCCGCACTGCGGTTGAAATTGACGAGGATAAGCCGGTGCTTGTTGATAAATACATCTCGGGCAAGGAAGTAGAGGTTGACGCCATCTGTGACGGCAAGGATGTATTCGTACCGGGCATAATGGAGCTTGTTGAACGCACCGGCATACACAGCGGCGACTCCATAAGCGTGTACCCTACCTTCAGTATAAGCCAAAAGGTAAAGGAAACAATACTTGATTACACAAAGCGTTTAGGACTCGGAATAGGAATAATAGGACTCTACAATATTCAGTTTATTGTGGATAAGAACGAAAATGTGTTTATAATAGAAGTAAACCCCCGTTCGTCGAGAACCGTTCCGTTCCTCTCTAAAGCAACCGGTTACAGTCTTGCGGATATCGCAACGCTTGTAATTTTGGGGCATAGCCTTAAAGAGCAGGGCTTTGACAGAATTTACCCCGAGGAGAAAAAACGCTGGTATGTTAAGGCTCCGGCATTTTCGTTCTCAAAGCTCGGAGGTCTTGACGCTTATCTTTCACCCGAAATGAAATCAACCGGCGAAGCAATAGGCTATGACGATAAGCTTACCCGTGCGCTTTATAAGGCGCTCAAGGCAAGCGGAATGAGCGTTATGAATTACGGAACCGTGCTTGCAACCATTGCCGATAAGGATAAGGAGGAGGCACTGCCGCTTATACGCCGTTTTTACAATATGGGCTTTAACATTCAGGCTACTGCCGGTACCGCCGCATTTTTAAAGAAAAACGGCATACGCACCCACGCCGTAGGAAAATTAAGTGACGGGAGCCGTGAAATTACGGACGCAATAAGGCAGGGATATGTTACCTATGTTATAAATACAAGGGATATGAATTCTTCGGGTGTGCTGTCGGACGGATACGAAATACGCCGCTGTGCGGTTGAAAACAATATTACGATGTTCACATCACTCGATACCGTAAAGGTTCTGCTTGATGTACTTGAGGAAACCACGCTCGGCATATCTACAATAGATGCTTAGGAGACATTTATGAAACAGGATATATACGAAATATTATCAAACGAGCAAATCGCTCCGTCGGTTTTTAAAATGCTGCTTTCGGGCGATACCTCGCCCATAACCGCACCGGGGCAGTTTGTAAACATTAAAATACCGGAATTTTATCTGCGCCGGCCCATTTCAATCTGTGACCGGGACGATAAAACACTCACAATAATATATAAGGTTGTGGGCGGCGGAACAGAGGTTTTAAGCCGTATGAAAAAGGGCGAAAAGCTCGACCTTTTAATATCGCTCGGCAACGGTTTCGATACAAAGCCGTCGGGCGACAGACCGCTGCTTATCGGCGGAGGAGTCGGTGTGCCGCCGCTTTACGGACTGTGCAAAAAGCTGATAGGCGAGGGTAAAGCCGTAAGCGTTATTTTAGGCTTTAATAATAAGGCTGAAATTTTTTACGAAAAGGAATTTCGTGACCTCGGAGCTTTTGTTGCGGTTACAACGGTTGACGGCAGCTACGGCTTAAAGGGTTTTGTAACCGACGCTATTAAGAACGCCGATTATACTTACTTTTACACCTGCGGACCAAAACCGATGTTTAAGGCGGTAAATTCGGTGGCAAAAACAAGCGGTCAATTCAGCTTCGAGGAGCGGATGGGCTGCGGAACAGGTGCTTGTATGGGCTGTACCTGCAAAACAAAAAACGGCCCTAAACGCATATGCACGGGCGGACCGGTGCTTGTAAGGGAGGAAATAGAATGGTAGACACTTCCGTTAAGCTTTGCGGTATAATGCTTGATAACCCCGTTATACCGGCAAGCGGAACATTCGGTTTCGGATATGAGTTTACAAGATTTTACGATATAAATGTTTTAGGCTCGATTTCTCTTAAGGGTACAACAAAGGAACCGAGGTTCGGCAACCCCACGCCGAGGATTGCCGAGTGTCCGTCGGGACTTTTAAATGCTGTGGGACTTCAAAATCCGGGAGCACAAGCAGTTTTAAATAACGAGCTTAAAACGCTCAAGAGGGTTTATAAAAAGCCCGTTATGGCAAATGTGAGCGGTTTTTCGGTTGATGATTATGTATCGACTGTGGAAATGCTTACGGGCGATGAGGGTATCGGCTGGTTTGAAATAAATATTTCCTGTCCCAATGTTCACGGCGGCGGACTTGCCTTCGGTACAAGTGCCGAAGGTGCCGCAAAAATCACAAAAGCAGTAAGAAAAGCTACCGATAAGCCGATAATAATTAAGCTTTCCCCCAATGTGACCGATATTGCAGAAATTGCAAAGGCATGCGAGGCTGAGGGAGCGGACGGCGTATCGCTTATAAACACTTTGCTTGGTATGCGGATAGATTTAAAAACCAAAAAACCGCTGCTTGCCAATAAAACGGGCGGACTTTCGGGACCTGCGGTAAAGCCTGTGGCAGTCAGAATGGTTTATCAGGTGTACGAGGCGGTTAAAATTCCGATTATCGGAATGGGCGGAATATCTTCTGCCGAGGATGTTATCGAATTTATGCTTGCCGGAGCTGTTGCCACACAGGTGGGAGCGGCAAACCTTGTGGAACCATGCGCCTGCAAGAGGATAATAGACGAACTGCCTGCGGTTATGCAAAAATACGGCATTAAAAAATTAAGTGAAATAACAGGAGGAGCGCACAATGGGTAAGGATGTAATAATTGCCTGCGATTTCAGCGACAAGAAGACCTGTCTTGAATTTCTCGATAAATTCGAGGGCAAAAAACCGTTTGTTAAAATAGGAATGGAGCTTTTTTACGCCGAGGGTCCGCAAATCGTAAAAGAAATTAAGGAAAGAGGACATAAAATTTTCCTTGATTTAAAGCTGCACGATATTCCGAACACGGTTAAAAAATCTATGGCGGTGCTGTCACGCCTTTCGGTTGATATGTGCAATCTGCACGCCGGCGGCACAAAGGCTATGATGACCGCCGCAGTAGAGGGACTGACACGACCTGACGGCACACGCCCGATTCTAATTGCCGTAACCCAGCTTACCTCTACAAGCGAAGAAACTATGCACTCCGATTTGCTTATAAACGGCAAAATGGAGGATGTGGTTATGCATTACGCCGAAAACGCAAAGGAAGCAGGACTTGACGGCGTTGTGTGTTCGCCGCTTGAGGCTGCGGCGGTACATAACGCCTGCGGTAAAGAGTTTTTAACCGTAACGCCGGGAATACGCTTTGCCGACGGTGACAAGGGCGACCAGTCCCGTGTAACAACCCCCGAAAAGGCAAAGGAAATCGGGAGCGACTATATAGTAGTCGGCAGACCGATAACTGCGGCGGCAGACCCGGTAGCCTCGTATGAGCGCTGTGTTAAAGAATTTGTGGGGTGATGAAATGGAAAGCTATAAACACGAATTTATTGAATTTTTAGAAAAAGCCGGAGTACTTAAATTCGGAGATTTTACCGCAAAAAGCGGCAGAAAAATACCGTATTTCATTAATGCGGGGGAAATTAAGACGGGCGATCAGATAAGAAAGTTGGGCAAATTTTACGCAAAGGCGTATTTTGAAAAGCTTGGAAACAAGAAAGCCGTTTTATACGGACCTGCTTATAAGGGTATTCCGATTGCGGTGTCGGTTGCGGTTGCGCTTTCGGAAAACGGACTTGATGTGCCTTTCTTTTTCAACCGCAAGGAGGAAAAGGACCATGGCGAGGGCGGCGTTTTTGTCGGATACAAGCCGCACTCGGGCGAAGAAGTCGTAATAGTTGAGGATGTTATAACCGCAGGTACGGCGATAAGAGAAAGCATGGAGATTTTATCGTCGCTTGACGGTGTAAAGGTTGCGGCAACATTTGTTATGGTAGACCGCTGTGAAAAGGGAAAAACCGAAAAATCCGCTATGGCAGAGGTCGGTGAGGAGTTCGGTTTCCCGGTATACTCTGTTGTAAATGTTTACGATATTATAGAGTATCTTGAAGAAGACGGAAAAAACCGTGAAAATGTTGAGCGGATTAAAAACTATCTTAAGGTAAACGGCGCAAAGGAATGATAAAATGAGAAGTGTTATAGATATTTCCGAGCTTACAACAGGTGAAATAGATGAGCTTATTGCCACCGCAAACGATATAATAGCAAATCCCGAAAGGTACAGTGAAAAATGCAGGGGCAAAAAGCTTGCTACGCTGTTTTTCGAACCGTCAACAAGAACAAGACTCAGCTTTGAAGCGGCAATGTACGAGCTCGGCGGAAATGTGCTCGGTTTTTCCGAGGCGCAAAGCTCTTCGGCTTCAAAAGGGGAGAGCGTTGCCGACACCGCAAGGGTGGTTTCCTGCTATGCCGATATTATAGCTATGCGGCACCCGAAGGAGGGTGCGCCGCTTGTCGCCGCACGGAATGCCTCTATACCCGTAATAAATGCCGGCGACGGAGGTCACAGCCACCCCACGCAAACCCTTGCCGATTTGCTTACAATATACCGTGAAAAGGGCGGTTTTGAAAATTTAACCGTCGGATTTTGCGGAGACCTTAAATTCGGAAGAACCGTACATTCGCTTATTTCTGCGCTTATACGCTATAAGGGCGTTAAATTTGTGCTTATTTCACCTGCGGAGTTAAAGCTTCCGGGGTATGTAAAGGACAAGCTTGATAAGGCGGGAATAGAATACCGGGAAACAGACAGCCTTGAAAATTCAATAGCCGATCTTGATATACTTTATATGACCCGTGTGCAAAAGGAAAGATTTTTTAACGAAGAGGACTATTTAAGGCTTAAGGATACCTATATTTTAACCCCCGAAAAAATGGCGCTTGCAGGCGCAGGTCTCAGGGTTCTTCACCCTTTGCCGAGGGTAAACGAAATAAGCGTTGCGGTGGACAGCGACAGCAGAGCCTGCTATTTTAAACAGGTTCTGTACGGAAAATATATGCGTATGGCGCTTATATTAAAGCTTTTGGGGGTTAAATAATGAATATTGATTCTATTAAAAACGGTATTGTAATAGACCACATAACCGCCGGAAAGGCTATGGAGATATACAGGCTTTTGGGACTTGACGCTCTTGATTGCTCTGTGGCTCTTATAAAAAATGTTGCAAGCCGTAAAACAGGCAAAAAGGACATTATCAAAATCGACTCCGATTTTGATGTTGATACCGATATTTTGGGATATATCGACCCGTTTGTTACCGTAAATGTTATAAAGGACGGGAAAATTGCCGAGAAAAAAACAATCGAACTGCCGAGCGAGCTTACAAATGTGCTTAAATGCAAAAATCCGAGGTGTATAACCTCTGTTGAACAGGAATTGCCGCATATTTTCAAGCTTACCGACAGGGAAAACCGCATTTACCGCTGTATTTACTGCGAAACAAGGGCAAAATAAAAGCGTCCGCCGAAAAAATTTTATCAGGGGACATAATTCGCTCATTTTTTCATCTTACACATCATATAATTTGTTACAGGGCATAAAGGCCCGTATGTAAAAAGGAAAGGTGATTAAATAATGAACGGTTTTTTCCCGGAAGGATGGAACGGCACGGCAACGGAAGGAAAAAGGGCATTTACCCCGTCTGCTCTTACAGAGGCGCAGGCCAAGCAAACCGTGCTTGAATCGGCAGTGACTATGTGCGACGCAGCGCATAATCTTATTGTGGATCTCGGTTGTATGAAAGGAATTATCCCCCGTGAGGAGGGTGCTATCGGAATTTCAGACGGTACTACCCGTGATATAGCGCTTATTTCAAGGGTTGGCAAGCCGGTAAGCTTTGTTATAAACGATATTAAGGTGGACGAATTCGGAAGACCCTGCGCCTATCTTTCAAGAAAATCTGCACAGGAGCTTTGTAAAAAGTACATAACCGATTCAAAAAGGACCGGCGATGTTATAAACGCAAAGGTAACGCATCTTGAATCCTTTGGTGCGTTTTGCGATATAGGCTGCGGAAATGTTGCGCTTTTGCCGATAGACGCCATATCGGTTTCCCGCATTTCCCACCCGAGGGACCGTTTTAAGGTGGGTGACGATATACGGGTTGTTATTAAAAGCATAGCGGATGACGGCAGAATAACCCTTTCGCACAAGGAACTTTTGGGAACATGGGAGGAAAACGCCGCTTTATTTTCACCCGGTCAGACTGTAACGGGTGTTATAAGAAGCGTTGAGGATTACGGAGTATTTGTAGAGCTTACGCCTAATCTTGCCGGACTTGCCGAGCCTCGCCCCGATGTGTTTATAGGTCAGCAGGCAAGCGTTTATATAAAAAGCATTATACGGGAAAAAATGAAAATCAAGCTCATTATTATCGACAGCTTTGACAGCGATTACACCCCGCCGATAAAATACTTTTTCAACGGAGATAAGCTTGATGAGTGGGATTACTCACCCAATGATTGCTTTAAAAGAATATCGACAAAGTTTTGCGGATAATATATGCTTATGCCCCTGTCGCAGAAGACGGGGGATTTTTTTTAAATAAACCTTGAAAAAAGCGCCGGAATGAGTTATATTTAATTAGTTACAGGAGGCGTTGTTATGTCAAATTATTTAACTATGAATATTGATGAGCTGTCCGAGGAATTTAAGAGCGTACGCCACGAGTACGAGCATTTAAGGTCGCTCCATTTATCACTTGATATGTCGAGAGGAAAACCCGGCTTTGACAATATGGATTTAAGCGTGGAAATGTTTGATCTTGTCGGCAACGATACCGGATTTAAAAATATAAGCGGTATAGATTGCAGAAATTACGGCGGACTTGACGGACTTCAGGAGCTTAAAATACTTTTCGGAAAAATATTGGGACTTGCTCCCGAACAAATAATTGTGGGCGGCAATTCTTCGCTTAACATGATGTTTGATACAATCGCTCAGGCTATGACTCACGGAATGGGCGGCGAACCCTGGTGCAAGCAGGGCAAGCTTAAATTTTTGTGTCCGGTTCCCGGTTATGACCGCCATTTTGCCATAACCGAGTATTTCGGTTTTGAGCTTATTTCGGTTCCTATGGACGAAAACGGTCCTGTTATGGACAGGGTAGAGGAGCTTGTTAAGGACGAAAGCGTAAAGGGTATATGGTGTGTTCCGAAGTATTCCAATCCCGAGGGTATAACATATTCGGACGAAACAGTACGCAGAATGGCTCGCCTTAAACCGGCGGCAGGCGATTTCAGAATTTTCTGGGATAACGCCTATGTGGTACATGACCTTTACGACGAGGGCGATAAGCTTTTAAATATCTATGACGAGTGTGTAAAGGCAGGCAATCCCGATTTGCCGATAATCTTTGCATCAACCTCAAAAATCACTTTCCCGGGTGCCGGCGTTGCGGTTGAGGCGGCAAGCCCCAACAATGTTGCAATGTTAAAGGGCAGAATGAAATACCAGACAATAGGACCGGATAAGCTTAATCAGTTAAGGCATGCAAGAATGTTCAGAACACCGGCGGATATCGAGCGCCATATGAAGCGCCACGCCGAAATTTTAAGACCTAAGTTCGAATCTGTGCTGTCGGAGCTTGAAAAACAGCTTTCGGATACGGGTATTGCACGCTGGACAAATCCGAAGGGCGGCTACTTTATAAGCCTTTATGTGCTGGACGGCTGCGCTAAGCGTGTCGAGCAGCTTTGCGCTAACGCAGGTATGATTCTGACTCCTGCAGGCGCTACATATCCTTACGGCATCGACCCGAATGATTCGAATATAAGAATTGCCCCCTCTTACCCGTCGATTGAAGAAATTAAAAAGGCGTCGCTTGTGCTGAGCGTTGCGGTTAAGTATGCCGCACTTGAAAAGCTTATTGCGGAAAAACAGTAAAGTGGGCAGTTTTAAAGGGAAATTATTGACTTTATTATATATTTTATGTATAATTGACTAATAAGAACATATTTGGAGGACTTGCCAATGAAGTCTAAAAGAACCGGTAAGCCGGTGTTTTTTGTGGTGTTTATACTGATTTTGGCTTTGACTTACGGAGCTTTTTTCGGTGCAAGCAACTACTACGGCGATACCAAAAAGGTATATATCAAGGGAGCGGAGGATATCCGTTGGGGAATTGATATAAGAGGCGGTGTTGAAGCCGTATTTTCACCTGATAAGTCCGGCGTTGATATAACCAAAGAGGATATGGACGCTGCAAAGGCTATTGTAGAAACACGACTTGTCAACAAGAATATTACCGATTATGAGGTTTACACCGATAACGATAATCATCAGATAATCGTAAGGTTCCCGTGGGCGGCAGGCGAAAGCGATTTTGACGCAGCGGCAGCCGTGCAGGAATTAGGTGAGACCGCTTTGCTTAAGTTCTGCCGCAATGAGGATAAGGACGATGTTATTTTAAGCGGAGCGCAGGATATTAAAAACGCACAGGCAGGCGTAAATGAAAACGGCGCTTATGTGGTGTATCTTACATTTACAGACGCAGGCTCTGCGAAGTTTGCTACCGCAACATCCGAGCTTGTGGGAAGTAAGATTTCCATTTGGATGGACGATAATGAGATATCCGCTCCTACCGTAAACACTGCCATTACAGAGGGCTCTGCTTACATAGACGGTATGGAAAATGCTGATGCGGCAAAGGATCTTGCCGATAAGATCAATGCAGGTTCGCTGCCGTTTGCCCTTACGGTTGATGACAGCAAGCTCCAGATAATCTCACCCTCGCTCGGAAATGATGCACTCCATGTAATGATAGTTGCAGGTTCCATAGCTTTCGGAATCGTGTGCATAATAATGATATTGCTCTACCGTCTCAACGGTTTTATAGCGGCTATTGCACTGCTCGGTCAGCTTGCCGGAACAATAGCGGCAATATCCGGATTTTTCCCGAACGCTTCAAGCTTTACGCTTACAATACCGGGTATTGCAGGTATAATTCTTTCTGTCGGTGTGGGAGTTGACTGTAATGTTATAGCATCAGAACGCATAAAGGACGAATTTAAGAAGGGCAAAACCATAGACGGCGCAATAGACAGCGGATTTAAGAACTCTCTCAGCGCTATTATCGACGGAAATGTAACGATAATTATAGTGTCTGTAGTTCTTATGGGTGCTTTCGGAACGCCGGATAACTTCCTTGCAAAAATATTCTCGCCTTTGATGTCGCTTTTCGGTTCTTCCATAACAGGCTCTATTTACTCGTTCGGATATACGCTTTTGATGGGCGTTGTGTTCAACCTTATAATGGGCGTTCTTGCCTCAAAGTATATGCTTAAGAGCATTTCACAGTTAAAGTTCTTAAGAAAGCCTTGGCTTTACGGAGGTAAGAAAAATGCGTAAGATTAATATTGATTTTAATAAATCATTCAAAAAGGTGCTTATTGTTTACGCTGCGATTTTTCTTGCCGGAATAGCTTTTATATTTGTTCCGGGATTCGGCGTAAAGCTTGATATCAACTTCGGCGGAGGCACAAAAATAGCCTACTCCTACACGGGGGATATAAGCGACGCAGATATTGAAACCACTGTTAAGGGTGTGCTTGACAAATCCTTTACGGTTTCAAAAAGCACCTCGCTTGCAGGCGATACAAAAACCTTTGAAATAGCGCTTGTGGGTAAAAACTCCGTTTCTGCCGAAAAGCAGGAGGAGCTTACAAAAACCCTTACCGAAAAATTCGCTGACAACAAAATAACGCTTTACAATTCAAACTCCGTAAGTCCTACGGTTGCAGGCTCGTTCTTTGTAAAGAGCGTTGTTGCGGTTGTTATAACTGCAATTCTGGTTATAATTTATGTGGGTATAAGGTTCAGAAGAATAGGCGGTGTGTCTGCGGCGGTTACGGCGCTTTGCGCACTTGTTTTCGATGTGCTTATAACCTTCTTTACCTGTGTCTTTTTCAGGCTTCAGCTCGATTCCAACTACATTGCGGTTGTGCTTACGATACTCGGATATTCGCTTAACGACACAATAGTTGTTTATGACCGTGTGCGTGAAAACGAAAGACTTATGCCGGATGCTGAAATCGGCGAGCTTGTAAACGCAAGCATAAATACCACTTTAAAGAGGAATGTTGTTACATCGCTTACAACCTTTGTTGCGGTTATAACGATAGTTACCGTGTCGGAGCTGTTCGGTCTTTCAACCCTCCGTACATTCGCCATTCCGATGGCTTTCGGTATAATTTCGGGCGCTGTATCTTCACTGTTTATTGCGGGTCCGCTTTGGGTTATATGGAAACGCCGCAAGGCAAAAAAGGCAGCCGCAAAGAAAAGATAATAATTATTGATAATAATATAATACCGCCATATGTAAAGGTTAAAACCTTTGCATATGGCGGTGTTTCTTTTTGCTTTAATACTCTGTTACGCCTTCGTATACAAGCACGGCGTCTCCGGTTAAGATAATTCTTTCATCGGTGTAGTTTACAATAAGGTCGCCGCCTTTTACTTTAACGGTAATATCCTCGCCTTTGGGGCAAAGTCCCTTTTGCGTTGCTGCGGCTACTGCGGCGCAAGCACCGGTGCCGCAGGCAAAGGTTTCACCGTTGCCTCGCTCCCACACACGCATTTTAAGCATATTTGTGTTTACAACACGCACAAACTCGGTATTAATGCGCTCAGGGAATATAGGGGCATTTTCAAACTTCGGACCGATTTCTTCCAGCTCCATACCCTCAAGATTATCACAGAAAACAACACAGTGCGGATTTCCTACATTAACGCAGGTGATGTTATAGTGCTTTTCGGCTATCTTTGCAGGGTAATCTATAATTTTATCGGTATCAACGGTAGAGGGCAATAGTTCGGCGGAAAAATCCGCTTTACCCATATCAACGGATACAAGTGTAACCTTACCGCCCGAGGTATAAAGCTTTAGGTTTTTAATGCCGCTCGCAGTTTCTATTGTTACGGTATCGCCTGATACAAAGCCGTTATCGTAAAGAAATTTTGCGGTACAGCGTATGCAGTTGCCTGCCATTTTACCCTCTGAGCCGTCCTTATTGTATATTCGCATTTTAGCGTCGGCTACTGCGGAATTTTCAATAAGCACAATTCCGAAGCCGCCTATTCCGGTATGACGGTCACAAAGGCTTATGCAAAGCGATTCGGGACAGGTTATTGAGTTGTCGAAATTTTCAATGAATATATAGTCGTCGCCCGTGCCCTGCATTTTTGCGAATTTAAGGGTGCGGCGACCTTTACGCATATTATTGATGTCTACAAGCTCGGTGTTTTGCTCTGTATACCGACTTGCGATAATATCCGCCAAAGCATTAGCAGTATCAAGCGAAGTAAGGCAGGGAATGGATAACTGTAAAGCACGGCGATGCAGGGCAATATAATCGTCAACCGTTGAGTCCATTAATGCACCGGTGTAAATTATGTAGTTTATGTCGCCGTTTTCAAGCAGCTTAAAGGCATTGTCGCTTTCCCTTATGCCGGCAATTTCCGTAACGCTTATACCGAGATTTTTTATTGACTGTGCGGTTTCCTTTGTTGCGTAAAGCTTGAATTTTAAATCATACAGCTTTTTAGCAAGCGACAAAACCTCCTGCTGGTCATGGGTATCTACGCTTATAAGCACGCCGGTATCACCGTCCGTAAACGAGGATTTACACTTCATTCCGGCAGAGGTAAGACCTTTAAAAAGTGCTTCGTCAAGGGTTTTGCCTATTCCTAAAACCTCGCCTGTTGATTTCATTTCAGGGCCTAAGTAGGAGTTTACATCGCTCAGCTTTTCAAATGAAAAAACGGGTACCTTAACCGCAAAATAGGGCGGAGTTTTGTGCAGTCCCGTGCCGCAGCCTATTTCCTTTAGCGTACTGCCGGTCATAACACGGGAAGCTATATCTACCATTGAAACGCCGGTTACTTTGCTTATGTACGGTACTGTCCTTGAAGCACGGGGGTTTACCTCTATAACATAAAGCTCGTTATTGTAAATAAGATACTGTATGTTTACAAGTCCCTTTGTTCCGAGTGCCAAGGCAAGCTTTTCGGAGCAATCGACAATCCGTCCCATCATTTTATCGTCAATGCTGTAAGGCGGATAAACGGCTATCGAATCGCCGCTGTGAACGCCTGCACGCTCAATGTGCTGCATAACGCCGGGTATCAGTACATCACTGCCGTCGGAAATAACATCCACCTCAAGCTCCTTGCCGGGCATATATTTATCTACCAGCACGGGGTTGTCGATACCTTGTGATAAAATACGCTCCATATAAATGCGTACTTCATCGGCATTGTGGACGATTTTCATATTCTGTCCGCCTATTACATATGACGGGCGCAAAAGCACCGGATAACCTAAAGCTTCCGCTGCGTTTAAGGCTTCATCAAGTGTGTTCACACCAAAGCCCTTGGGACGCTTAATTCCGAATTTTTCAAGCAGCTCGTCAAAGCGTTCCCTGTCTTCGGCAAGGTCTATGTCCTCTGCCGAGGTTCCTAAAATATTTATGCCGTTATCGTTTAAGAATTTGGTAAGCTTAATCGCGGTTTGACCGCCGAAAGCCACAACCACGCCTACGGGTTTTTCAACCTTTATGATGTTCATTACATCTTCTTCACATAAAGGCTCGAAATACAGGCGGTCGGCAGTATCGTAATCGGTTGAAACGGTTTCGGGGTTGTTGTTTACTATAACCACATCATAGCCGAGGCTTTTAAGCGTCCAAACGCAGTGAACCGAGGAATAGTCGAATTCTATGCCTTGACCTATCCTTATGGGTCCTGAGCCTAAAACCATAATAACAGGCTTGCCCGAGCGCTTAAAGGAGCGTGCCTCGCACTCACTGTCGTGCGTTGAATAAAAATAGGGAGTTACGGCGTCAAATTCTGCGCCGCAGGTATCAACCATTTTGTAAGCGGCGGAGGTTTCCGGCAGGGTGTCAGCACCCGATATACGCTTTAACGCCTTATCGGTATAGCCGAGGCGCTTGCCCTTAAAATACAGCTCGTCGGTTAAACCGTTTTCAATTTCGGTTTCATAATTTGCAAGATTTAAAAGCTTATTGAGGAAGAACTTGTCTATTCTGGTAATTTCGTGTATTTCATCAACCGAAATTCCGTTTTTAAGCGCCTCAAAAACCGTGAAAAGGCGGCGGTCGTCGGCATTATAAAGCCTTTCCTTTAACGGCTTGTCCGATATGGGAGCGGCATTAAGTGTGTCAAGTGATATTTCAGCGCCCCTTACCGCCTTCATAATGCCCTCTTCAAAGCTTTGGGCGATAGCCATAACCTCGCCTGTGGCTTTCATCTGTGTGCCGAGGGTGCGTGGCGAGCCTGCAAACTTTTCAAAGGGCCACTTAGGAAGCTTTACAACAACATAATCAAGCGCCGGCTCAAAGCAGGCACAGGTCTTGCCGGTAATATCGTTTGTAATTTCGTCAAGTGTATAGCCGAGGGCTATTTTCGTAGTGATTTTGGCAATCGGGTAGCCCGTAGCCTTAGACGCTAAAGCGGAGGAACGGGAAACACGGGGATTAACCTCGATTACTGCGTATTGGAAGCTGTCGGGTGACAGTGCAAACTGGCAGTTACATCCACCCACGATGCCTAAAGCCGAAATAATATTAAGTGCGGCGCTTCTTAGCATCTGATACTCTTTATCCGAAAGCGTTAAGGCAGGAGCAACAACAATGCTGTCACCCGTATGTACGCCTACGGGGTCGAAGTTCTCCATACTGCACACGGCAATAACATTACCTGCCGAATCCCGCATGGTTTCAAACTCAATTTCTTTCCAACCGAAAATGTATTTTTCAACCAGTATTTGAGTAATGGGGGAGGCGTCAAGCCCTGTTTTTGCTATAACTTTAAGCTCGTTTGAGTTGTTGGCAACGCCGCCGCCCGCTCCGCCTAATGTAAACGCAGGACGCACTATAACGGGGTAGCCTATCCTGTCGGCAATTTGAAGCGCCGTGGTTATATCATTTGCAATATCGGAAGGTATTGTCGGCTCGCCGATTTCTTCCATTGTCTCCTTAAAAAGCTGGCGGTCCTCGGCTTTATCAATAGCCTCTGCGTTGGTGCCTATAAGACGAACATTATTTTGCTGTAAAAAGCCCTCTTTATCAAGCTGCATAGCTATGGTAAGTCCTGTTTGACCGCCGAGTGAGGCAAGCAGGCTGTCCGGCTTTTCTTTTAATATAATCCGTTTAACCGTTTCTTCGGTCAGCGGCTCTAAATAAATTTCGTCGGCAAGGGCTTTGTCGGTCATAATTGTGGCGGGGTTGGAGTTTACAAGCACAACATTAACGCCGGCTTCCTTTAAAATGCGGCAAGCCTGCGCTCCGGCGTAGTCAAACTCCGCCGCCTGACCTATAACAATAGGCCCTGAGCCTATTACCATTACCTTTTTGATTCTTTTATCAAGCGGCATTTATTTTTCCTCCATAAGACCGATAAAACGGTCGAATAAAAAAGCGGTATCGTGCGGTCCCGAACACGCCTCGGGGTGGAACTGCACCGAAAAAGCCTTGATTTCGGGGTAGTCTATGCCCTCGCAGGTGCCGTCATTTGCGTTTACAAAGCTGATTTTGCCTTTTTTTACGCTGTCGGACACCACCGCATAGCCGTGATTTTGGCTTGTAATGTAGGTGCGAGTGCCGTTTGCTTCCTTTACGGGCTGATTAACGCCGCGGTGACCGTATTTAAGCTTTTCGGTTTTAGCGCCCAAAGCAAGGCTTAAAAGCTGATGACCAAGGCATATGCCGAATATAGGCACATTGCCTGCAAGTTCTTTAAGAACTTCGATTTGAAATACATTATCCGCCGGGTCGCCCGGTCCGTTTGAGAGCATAACGCCGTCAGGCTTAAGCTTTAAAATATCCTTTGCGGCGGTGAAAGCAGGCATTACCGTAACCTTACAGTCACGCTTTACAAGCTCCCTTATAATATTGCGCTTTGCGCCGTAGTCTATAAGGGCAACATTATATTTACCCTTTTCATTGTAAACCGTAATATCTTTACAGGTAACGCTTTCAACTGCATTTTCAATTTTATAGTCCTTAATAAACTGTAAATCAGACGGAATTTCATCTGACACGGCGGCGTTCATAACGCCCTTTTCTCGTATTCTTTTGGTAACCGCCCTTGTATCTATTCCGCAAATCCCGGGTATACCTTTTTCCTTTAAAAAGGTATCAAGCGTTTTTTCACAGCGGAAATTCGAGGGTTCTTTGCATACCTCTCGCACAGCATACGCCTTTACCGAACATTCGCCCTCAAAATCCTCTTCAATTATGCCGTAATTGCCGATAAGCGGAAAGGTTTGCATAACTATCTGACCGAAGTAGCTTTCGTCGGTAAGGGTTTCAATATATCCGCACATTCCTGTTGTAAAAACAAGCTCGCCCACCGCCGATACATCTGCGCCGAACGCCTTGCCCTCAAAAACCGTTCCGTCCTCTAAAATTAAATATCTTTTCATATAATTAACCTAATGTTGCCGCCATAACGGCTTTTATTGTGTGCATACGGTTTTCCGCCTCGTCAAACACCACAGACTGCGGCGATTCAAATACTCCGTCGGTAACCTCAAAGGCGTCCATATTAAACTTTTCTCCCATTTCCTTGCCGACCCCGGTTTTATGGTCGTGAAAAGCCGGCAGGCAGTGCATAAATATTGCCGTTTCTTTAGCGTTTGCCATTATTTTCTCATTCACCTGATAGGGGGAGAGAGCCTTAATGCGTTCTTCCCATACTTCCACAGGCTCGCCCATGGATACCCAGACATCGGTGTAAATTACATCGGCATTTTTTGTCGCCTTAATAGGATCTGTTTCAAAATTAAGGGCAGCTCCGCTTTTGCTTGCTATTTCCTTGCAGGTATTTATAAGCGACTTATCCGGGAAATAGCTTTCGGGCGCACAGGCGGTAAAGTTAAGCCCCATTTTAGCACAGCCTACCATAAGTGAATTGCCCATATTGTAGCGGGCATCTCCCATATAAACAAAGTTTATACCCTTAAGCTTACCGAAATGCTCTTTAATTGTAAGAAAATCGGCTAAAATCTGCGTGGGGTGAAATTCGTTTGTAAGCCCGTTCCAAACGGGCACTCCTGCGTATTTCGCCAGCTCCTCGACTATTTCCTGACCGTAGCCTCGGTATTCAATGCCGTCAAACATTCTGCCTAATACCCTTGCGGTATCGGCAATGCTTTCCTTTTTGCCTATCTGCGAGCCTGTCGGGTCAAGGTAAGTAACCCCCATTCCGAGGTCATGCGCCGCAACCTCAAAGCTGCAACGGGTTCTCGTGCTTGTTTTTTCAAATATAAGCGCAATATTTTTGCCGCTGCATAATGTGTGCGGTATTCCGTTTTTCTTTTTGTATTTAAGCTCCGCCGCCAAATCTATAAGACAGCCTATTTCCTCTGCCGAAAAATCAAGCAGCTTTAAGAAATTCTTTCCCTTTAAATCCATTTTTTACACCTCGCAGGCTTTCTTTAATATTTCTATTGCTTTTTTAAGTAAATTATCGGGAATATTAAGCGCAGGCAGCAGCCGAACCTTGCTTTTTGCCTTTATAACCAAAACTCCGTTTTTAATACATTCGTTTATAATGTCTCCGGCGTCCTTTTCGGTTTCTATGCCTATCATAAGTCCCATTCCCGAAACGGATTTAATGCCATTAGCGCCTATAAGCGCCGAAAAAATGTACTCTGATTTTTTGTTTACGCCGTTAAGCAGTTCTTCGTCTATTCGGTTAATAATACTAAGCGCTCCGGCGCAGGCTGCAGGGTTTCCGCCGAAGGTAGAGCCGTGCGTGCCGGGGGTAAAAATATTCTGAACCTTTTCACCGAGCATAGTCGCCCCGATAGGAAGTCCGCCGCCTAATCCCTTTGCGGTGGTAATTATATCGGGCATTATGCCGTAATTCATATAAGAATAAAGCTTACCCGTTCTGCCGTTGCCTGTTTGAACCTCGTCGATTATTAAAAGAATATCCTCTTTTTTTGCTATCTCGGCGGCGGCTTTAACAAATTCCTTACAGAGCGGCATAACACCGCCCTCGCCCTGAACGCACTCAAGCATAATTGCGGCGATTTTGTGTGTTTTAACCGCATTTTCAAGGTCTTCTGTATTGTTTGCCTCGACATAGCAAAAGCCGCCTGTCAGCGGTAAAAAGTCTTTGTGGAAAACATCCTGCCCCGTAGCGGCAAGTGTAGTTACGGTTCTGCCGTGAAAGCTGTTTTTAAGGGTGACTACCGTATAATAATCTGCGCCCTTGTTTTCTTTGGCATATTTGCGAGCCGCCTTTATTGCACACTCGTTTGCCTCTGCTCCCGAATTTGAGAAAAAGACTTTTTTAAAGCCTGTTCTTTTGCATAGGACTTCTGCCAAATCTGCGTCGGGAGCGGTATAGTAAAGGTTTGAGGTATGCTGAATTTTATTTAACTGCTTTGTAACGGCGTTAACCCATTCGCTGTCCGCCGCACCGAAGGTATTAACGGCAATACCCGTTGCAAGGTCGATATATTCTTTTCCGTTCTCATCGGTTAAAACCGAGCCTTTGCCGCTTTCGATAACAATCGGAAAGCGTGCGTATGTATTTGCAATATATTTACTGTCCTTTTCTTTAACGATGCTCATTCCTGTCTCCCGTTACCATTGTTCCGGCACCCTCATCGGTCAATGTTTCAATAAGCAATGCGTGCGGAACTCTGCCGTCCATTATAATAACCTTTTTAACGCCCTTGTGTATAGCGTCAATACAGCACTCAACCTTAGGTATCATTCCGCCGGAAATTGTGCCGTCCTTTTTCAGTTCCTCCGCCTCTTCAATATCAATGCAGGGGATAAGTGACGACGGATCGTCCCTGTCCTTTAATATACCTGCAATGTCGGTCATGGAAATAAGCCTTTCGGCGTTCATGGCACCGGCTATACAGGCGGCGGCGGTGTCGGCGTTTATGTTGTAAACATTACCCTGCATATCACAACCTACGGTTGAAACAACCGGTATGTAATCATGCTTCAGCAGGTCAAAAATCGGTTCTACATTAACTTTTGTAATATTCCCGACAAAACCGAGCCGTTTATCTTTGATTTCGGCTTCGATTAAATGTCCGTCCATACCCGAAATTCCCATTGCCTTGCCGCCCTTGACTTCGAGAAGATTTACAAGGCTTTTGTTTATCTTTCCGGCAAGCACCATCTGCACAACCTCGGCGGTTTCTTTATCCGTAACCCTAAGACCGTCCACAAAAACCGATTCCTTGCCGATTTTTTTAAGCGTTTCGGTAATTTCGGGCCCTCCGCCGTGAACCAGCACCACCTTTACCCCTATAAGGGATAAAAGCACAATATCCTCCATTACCTGTTGCTTTAAATCTTCGTTTATCATAGCGTTGCCGCCGTATTTTATAACAACGGTTTTTCCGTAGTATTTTTGAATGTAGGGAAGTGCTTGTGTTAGCACCTCGGCACGCTGAGCATTTGTTATATTAACTGACACTTTTTTCACCTCAGGTACGGTAATCGCCGTTTATTTTAACATAATCGTATGTAAGGTCGCAGCCCCATGCGGTAGAGGAATATTCGCCCGAACCCAGAGAAACCGCAATTTCAATTTCGTCTTGGAGCAAAATTTCCTTTGCCTTTTCCTCGCTGAACGGTATACCTGCGCCGTTTTTGCAAACTTCAATTTCACCTTTAGAAGATTTAAAGGAAACATCTATTTTACCTACATCTACTTTTGCTCCCGAATAGCCTATTGCACAAAGCACACGCCCCCAGTTTGCGTCCGCCCCGAACATTGCCGCCTTTGTAAGGGATGAGCATACTACGGATTTCGCAACCGTTTTTGCGGTATCGGGCGTTTCGGCACCCGTAACCTTACATTCAATAAGCTTGGTTGCGCCCTCACCGTCGCCCGCTATGCGCCTGCAAAGATAGATGTTTACCGTATTCAGTGCTTTCATAAATATGTTGAAATCCTCGCCATCGGCGGTGATTTCGGCGTTTTCCGCCATACCGTTTGCAAGCACCGTTACCATATCGTTGGTTGAGGTGTCGCCGTCTATGCTTATCATATTAAAGGTGTTTTGAATATCGGTGGAAAGCGCCTTTTTAAGCATTTCGGGCGATATTGCACAGTCGGTTGTAATAAACACAAGCATTGTCGCCATATTCGGGTGAATCATACCCGAACCCTTTGCAATTCCGCCTATTTTACAGGTTTTGCCGCCTAATTTGAAGCTTACCGCTATTTCCTTAACCTTTGTGTCGGTGGTCATAATACCCTCGGCGGCATTTTCACTGCCGTTTTCCGATAAGGACTTTACAAGGCTCGGTATTCCGTTCTTTATCGGGGTAATATCAAGCGGCTGGCCTATAACGCCGGTTGAGGCTACAACTATATCGTCGGGAGATATGTTAAGCTCCGCACCTAATAGAGAACAGGTCTGCTCCGCTATTTCCACGCCGTTTGCATTGCAGGTGTTGGCGTTGCCGCTGTTGCAGATAACAGCTTTGGCATAGCCGTCCGACAGATGGTTTTTTGTAACCGTAAGCGGTGCGCCCTTTACATGGTTAGTTGTGTAAACCGCAGCTGCGGCGGCTCTTTTTTCACTTACAATAAGGGATAAATCCCGCTTTGTGCGGTTTTTTCTTATTCCGCAGTGTATTCCGCCGGCTTTAAATCCCTTTGCGGCGCAAACGCCGCCGTTTATAAATTCCATTTTTTCTACCTCACAGTGTAAGTCCCGTAGTCTCGGGCAGTCTTAAAACTATATTCATACATTCTATTGCCGCACCCGATGCGCCCTTGCCTAAATTATCATACCGTGAAATAAGCAGTATCCTATCACCGTTTCCGGCAACAGATATTTCAATACTGTCTTTTCCTGCAAGCTTATTTGCCGCAACAAAGCCGTTTTCATCTGCGCTTTCGGCATAGCTTACTATCGGTCCTGTGTATTTTTCCTTATAAAGCTTTTTAATATCATCGGCAGTGCCGTTTATAATACTGCCGAAAATCGGTACGGTAACTGCCATACCGCTGTAAAAATCGGCAACTATCGGTGAGAAAATCGGTTTATTTACAAGTCCCGTAACGGCTGTCATTTCGGGCAAATGCTTGTGCATTTGACCAATGCCGTACTGACGGGGAGAGGAAAGCAGAATATCACGCTCTTCGTTTTCATATTCCGCAATCATTTTTTTGCCGCCGCCGCTGTATCCCGTTACCGAAAAGCAAGAAAGCAACGCATTCTTATCAAGCAAACCGTTTTCAATAAGCGGAAAAACAAGGGAAATAAATCCGCTTGCGTGACAGCCCGGAACAGCTATCCGCTTTGAGGCAGCAATCTTATTTTTTTGCGCTTTTGATAATTCGGGAAAACCGTAAACCCAGCCGTCAGCCGTTCTGTGTGCGGTCGAGGTATCGATTATAACCGTGTTTTCGTTTTCGCAAAGCGATACAGACTCTCTCGCCGCATCGTCCGGCAGGCACAAAAAGGAAATGTCCGCTTTGTTTAACATTTCCTTTCGTGCGTTTATATCCTTGCGTTTCTCGTCTGTAAGCTTTAAAAGCTCAATATCTTTTCTGTTTTCAAGCCGCTCGTAAATGCGCAGTCCCGTTGTGCCGGCACTGCCGTCAATAAATACCTTAGTCATTTAAAAACTCCGTTATGTATTCTATCTGTTTTAAAACAGATTCTTTGCCCGTGCCGCCTGCCGAAATACGCTTTGAAACGCAGGTTTCAAGCGAAATCTCGTTATAAAGGTCGGTATCAAACATATTGTCAAACTCTTTGTATTTTTCTATCGGCACTGTTTCAAGCACAAGCGAATTTTCAATGCAGTAAGCCACAATCTCGCCCACCTTTTTGTAAGCGGTTCTAAAGGGCATACCTTTTTTAACAAGATAATCGGCTAAGTCTGTTGCATTTATAAAGCCTTTCTGCGCCGCCTTATACATATTATCGGGCAATACCTTCATTGTGGAAATCATCGGTGCAAATACTGTAAGGCACTGCTTTACGGTGTCTACTGCGTCGAAAATTGCTTCCTTGTCCTCCTGCATATCCTTATTATATGCAAGCGGCAAGCCCTTGAGCGTGGTAAGCAAACCTATTAAATCGCCGTATACTCTGCCGGTTTTTCCGCGTACCAGCTCTGCCATATCGGGGTTTTTCTTTTGCGGCATAATGCTCGACCCCGTAGTGTAGCTGTCGTCAAGCTCGATAAACTTAAATTCCCAGCTTGACCACAGTATTATTTCCTCGGAAAAGCGGGAAAGGTGCATCATAAGTATTGAAAAAGCGCTTAAAAGCTCTAAACAAAAATCCCTGTCAGAAACGCCGTCAATACTGTTAAGGGATATATCCGTAAATCCTAAATGCTCGGCTTCAAAATAACGGTCGGTATCATATGTGGTGCCTGCAAGCGCGCAGGAGCCTATCGGGCATTGAGAAAGCAGCCTTTTTTCTGCATCGGCAATTCTTTCAAAGTCACGCTTTAACATAAATGCATAGGTTAAAATGTGGTGTGCAAAGGTGATAGGCTGTGCACGCTGTAAATGGGTGTAGCCCGGCATTATGGTGCTTACATTTTCCTTTGCTTTCTCGTTTATTGCCGCAATCAGGTTTAAAATAAGCCTGCCTGTTTCCTCACATTCGTTGGCTAAATACATTCTTACATCAAGCGCTACCTGATCGTTACGGCTTCTTGCGGTGTGAAGTCTTTTGCCCGAGTCGCCTATCCTTTTGGTAAGCTCCTCTTCAATAAACATATGTATATCCTCGGCATCACTTTCAAGCGGCAGCTTTCCGCTTTCAATATCGCTTAAAATTGAGGATAGCCCTTTAATAATTTCGGCTTTTTCTTCCTCGGTTATTATTTTTTTATCACCCAGCATTTTCGCATGCATAACAGAGCCTGTTATATCCTGCTTATACATACGGTTATCAAAATGAAAGGAAGAATTAAAATCGTCCGCTTGCTTGTCAAGTGCGCCCTTAAAGCGGCCTGCCCACATTTTTCCCATTTTTGCACCTCTCAGATTATGGCTTATGCCGTCCGATTTTCGGGCGGCATAAGTTTTATAAATTAGTTAAGTCCGTTTTTTGCTTTCATCTTTGCGTAAACGCTTGTCGGCAGACCGTAAAGGTTGATAAATCCGGTAGCGTCGGACTGGTCGTAAACGTCGTCCTCGTCAAATGTTGCGATTTCGGGGTCATACAGCGAATACGGTGAAGAAACGCCGGCGTTTATCATGTTGCCCTTGTAAAGCTTTAAGGTTACATCACCTGTAACGGTTTCCTGCGTTGTTTTAACAAAGGAAAGAATAGCCTTTGTAAGAGGGGAGAACCACTGTGCGTTGTATACAAGCTCGCCTAATTTTTGAGCCACAAGCGCCTTGTAGTGTGAGGTCTCTTTATCAAGGCAGATTGTCTCAAGCACCTTGTGTGCCTTATAAAGAATAGCGCCGCCAGGAGTCTCGTAAACGCCCCTGCATTTCATTCCCACAAGTCTGTTTTCAACTATATCAAGCAAGCCGATACCGTTTGCACCGCCAAGCTTGTTAAGGGTGTCAACCAATTCAACAGCGCCCATTTCCTTGCCGTCAACCGCAGTTGCGATTCCTTTTTCAAAATGAAGGGTAACATAGGTCGGTTTGTCCGGTGCCATTTCGGGGGAAACACCCATTTCAAGGAATCCTTCCTTATTGTAAAGCGGCTCGTTTTTCGGATCCTCAAGGTCAAGACCCTCGTGTGATAAATGCCAGATGTTCTTATCCTTTGAATAGTTTGTTTCACGGTTGATTTTAAGCGGAACATTGTGCGCCTCGGCGTACTCAATTTCCTCTTCCCTTGATTTAATGCTCCACTCACGCCAAGGGGCGATTATCGTAATATCGGGTGCAAAAGCCTTTATTGCAAGCTCGAACCTTACCTGGTCGTTGCCTTTTCCCGTGCAGCCGTGGCAGATTGCGTCGGCTCCCTCGGCTATTGCGATTTCGGCAATACGCTTTGCAATAGGAGGTCTTGCAAATGCCGTGCCTAACATATAATCCTCATAAAGTGCGTCTGCCTGAACGCAGGGGAACACATAAGCTTCTAAAAATTCCTTTGTAAGGTCTTCTATGTAAACCTTTGACGCACCTGTCTTGAGAGCCTTTTCTTCAAGTCCCTCAAGCTCGCTTGCCTGACCGACATTACCGGAAACGGCTATGATTTCGGGGTTGTTGTAATTTTCCTTTAACCACGGAATAATTATCGAAGTATCAAGTCCGCCCGAATACGCAAGAACTACCTTTTTAATGTCTTTTTTATTCATTTTACATTCCTCCAAATGCATATTTGCTTGTTTTGTTGCATAAAGTATAGCATATAATGAATAAATATGCAATAGTTTTTTTAAATTTTTTTCTTTTCGTACTTTTGAACTAATACCGGATAATAATGGCTTTTCTTTTATGCATTTTGCGAGATAGGCGAGTACTCCATATATTATATATGTATGTTTTTATAGTTGCGTGTTAAAATGCACAAACGAACAAAATGTTTTTAGGCTATTTTTATTAAAAAGCGGAAAATTGTAATAATTGCAAAAAGTAGTCTTGACAAGCCTAAACCTGTGTGATAAAATGGGTGCAATCAAACAAGGAGGCGAAAACTTATGTATAACTTCAGTTCAAAAAGTTCATATACTAAGTCAACAGATGCGGCTTGTGCACCTGAGTTTTCGTCTGCTTTCGATATGCGTTTTATCTCGGACACTGCCGTTTGCGCAGTGTCTCTTTTCATTATTAGTGTCATTATTCGCCTACAGCTTGTCATTAACCTGATTATAGGAACAAAAAATAATGCGTGTTTGAAAAGCATACCGGTTTAATAAATCCGGAAAGAGCGGGGATAAAATTAAAGCTTCTCTCTTGACTTTGCTTTTCATAAAGCAAGGTCATTTTTAATTTAGGTGTTTTTCAGTCAGCCACAATGCGGCAGGCTGTTAAATATAAAAAAATCTTTGAAAGAGGTTGTTCAAAATGAAAAAATTTGTAAGAGTCATGAGTGCGGCAGTATCTGCAGCCCTCGTTCTTACCGCTATGGCAGGCTGCGGCTCAAAAGCCGGCGGCAGCTCAGACGGTAAAATCAAGGTCGGCGGCATAGGACCGATAAGCGGCGCCGCTGCAATTTACGGTCAGGCAGTTAAGAATGCTGCTGAAATCGCTGTTGAGGAAATCAACGCAAAAGACGATACCGTAAAGTTCGAATTTAAGTTTGAAGACGATGAAAACGATCCCGAAAAGTCCGTCAACGCTTATAACAAGCTTAAGGACTGGGGTATGCAGATCCTTATGGGAACCGTTACAACAAAGCCCTGTATCGCAGTTTCCACCGAAACAAATTCAGATAAGATATTCCAGTTCACACCGTCCGCTTCTTCTACCGATGTTATAGGCGGTCAGCCCGATAAGGACGGCAATGTTACCATTCAGCGTAAGGACAATGTGTTCCAGATGTGCTTTACCGACCCGAACCAGGGCGTAGCTTCTGCCGAATATATCAAAGAGCAGAACCTCGGAACTAAGATCGCCGTTATATACAACAACGGTGACGCTTATTCAACCGGTATCTATCAGAAGTTTGACGCCGAAGCTAAAAAGCTCGGTCTTGAAATCGTAAGCGTTACAACCTTCCCGGATGATACCAACAGCGACTTCTCCGCGCAGCTTAACGACGCTAAGGACAAGGGTGCGGACCTTCTCTTCCTGCCCATCTACTATACTCCGGCATCGCTTATCTTAACTCAGGCTGCCAAGATGAATTACAAACCCAAATTCTTCGGCGTTGACGGTATGGACGGCATACTCACGGTAAAGAACTTCGACACCAAGCTTGCGGAAGATGTAATGCTCTTAACTCCTTTCACCGCAGACGCGGCTGACGAAAAGACACAGAACTTTGTTAAGAAGTACAAAGAGAAATTCGGCGATACTCCGAACCAGTTTGCGGCAGACACATATGACTGCATCTATGCTCTCTATGAGGCTTGCAAGGCTAAAAACATCACTTCCGACTCTAAGGCGGCAGACATCTGCGCAGCTCTTACCGAGCAGTTCACAGATTCATCCTTCAAGTTTGACGGTCTTACCGGCACAGGTGTGACATGGGCTAAATCTGGCGAGGTTTCCAAGTCTCCTAAGGGCATGGTAATCAAGGACGGCAAATATGTCGGAATGGATAAATAATCAGAACAAAAGTTAATTCCGAAAAGCGGGGTTGAGCTTCAACCCCCTTTTCCTGTTTTTAAAAAGGGGTGTAAGCAATGACTTTGATTTCCAACTTGATAAACGGAATAAGTCTCGGAAGCGTTTACGCCATAATTGCTCTGGGTTACACCATGGTTTACGGAATCGCAAAGATGCTCAACTTCGCTCAGGGGGATGTGATTATGGTGGGTGCGTACATTTCCTACATATGTACGACCTCTTTAGGCGTTCCTGCGCTGATTTCGATACTTATTTCAATGGCTGTTTGTACGATACTCGGTATAATGATTGAAGGACTTGCTTATCGTCCTCTCAGAAAGGCTTCGTCATTGGCCGTACTTATAACCGCCATAGGCGTAAGCTATTTTCTGCAAAATGCCGCCCTTATTATATGGGGCAGTACTCCGAGGGCGTTTACCTCGGTGGTGCCGTTTAAATCAATTTCCTTATTTGACGGACAGCTTACCATTACGCCCGAGTCGCTTGTTACAATAGCTGCTTGCGTGGTAATAATGGTATTCCTCACGCTCTTTACCAAAAAGGGGAAAATGGGTAAGGCTATGCGTGCTGTTTCCGAGGATAAGGATGCGGCGCTTTTAATGGGTATAAACACAAACCGTACAATTTCAATGACCTTCGCAATAGGCAGCGCACTGGCGGCGATAGCCGGTGTTCTTCTTTGCTCTGCATATCCTGTGCTTATTCCTACCACAGGCTCAATGCCCGGTATCAAGGCGTTCACGGCGGCGGTTTTCGGCGGTATAGGCTCTATCCCCGGAGCTATGATAGGCGGTATATTGCTCGGAATAATCGAAATATTCGGAAGAGCGTATATTTCCACACAGCTGTCAGACGCAATCGTTTTCTCCGTGCTTATAATCGTATTGCTTGTTAAGCCTACCGGCTTGCTCGGCAAAAAGATTACGGAAAAGGTGTGAGGTGGTTTAAATGAGTATAGCTTCTAAATATAAAGGCTTGAGTAAATACGCCCGCACCAACATTAAAACCTACGGTCTTGTTATTATTCTTTTTGCGGTGCTTTATCCGCTTTCAAATGCAGGACTTGTCAGCTATTCCATAACCGGTCAGTTGGTTCCCATATGCACATATATAGTTATGGCAATATCCTTAAACCTTACTGTCGGAATATTGGGCGAGCTGTCGCTCGGTCATGCCGGATTTATGAGTATCGGCGCTTTTACCGGTGCTATTCTGTCGGCTTCCTTGCAGGATAAAGTCGGTTCTGATCCTGTAATACTTTTGCTTGCAATAATTGCCGGCGGTATTCTTGCGGGAATTGCCGGATGTCTTATAGGTATACCGGTTCTCCGTCTTTCGGGCGACTATCTTGCCATAGTTACTCTTGCATTCGGAGAGATAATAAAGAATATAATAAACTGCCTTTATGTCGGTATCGATTCAAAGGGTCTTCATATTAATATGAAGGACGCCGCAAGTCTCGGAATGAAGGGCGGCAGAATTATTCTTAACGGTCCGCAGGGCGCTGTAGGTATAACAAAAATAGCAAGCTTTACTGCCGGATTTATACTTATACTGTTTACGCTGTTTATAGTAATTAATCTTATTTACAGCCGCTCCGGCCGTGCAATAACGGCTATCAGGGATAACCGTATAGCTGCGGAATCGGTTGGCATAAGTATAACAAAGTATAAACTTATTGCTTTCATTACTTCGGCGGCGCTTGCAGGTATGGCGGGTGCGCTTTATGCACTTAATTTCTCGGCTGTTGCCGCTGAAAAATTCAACTTCAATACATCCATACTCATACTTGTATTTGTGGTTCTCGGCGGTATGGGTAATATCTTCGGAACAATAATTGCAACTGCGTTACTTTATATGCTGCCTGAGCTTTTGCGTGATGTGGGCGACTTCCGTATGCTGATTTATGCTATACTGCTTATTGCGGTTATGTTGCTTACAAACAGCTCAAAGGCTAAGCTTATTTTAGAAAATGCAAAGCTTAAATTGCGTTCGATTTTCCGTAAAAATAACGACGGGGAGGTAGGTTCAAATGGATAAAATGGTTCCTTATCCGTCGGGAGCAATAGTTCCCGAGCGTGATGTTGATAAACGCCCCGTGCTTGAAACCCATCATTTAGGAATCGATTTCGGCGGACTTACCGCAGTTGACGAGTTTTCGCTTACCGTCGGAAAAACCGAAATTGCGGGACTTATAGGCCCTAACGGTGCCGGCAAGACCACTGTGTTTAACCTTATAACGAATGTGTATCAGCCTACCAGAGGAACGATTATGCTTAACGGCAAGTCGACCGCAGGCAAAAACACTTCACAGGTTAACCGAATGGGAATAGCCCGTACATTCCAGAATATACGTCTTTTCTCTAATATGTCGGTGCTTGACAATGTAAAGGTAGGTCTTCACAATTCCATAAAGGAAGGCTTTTTTGCCTCGGTGACACATTTGTTAGGCTACAAAAAAGCGGAAAAAATCGCAGACGCAAGGGCGCTTGAGCTGCTCGACTTCTTCTCAATGGCAGATCTTGCCGAAGAAACCGCAGGTTCACTTCCGTACGGCGCACAGAGAAGACTTGAAATAGTAAGAGCACTTGCAACCAATCCGAGCATAATATTGCTTGATGAGCCTGCGGCAGGTATGAACCCTTCTGAAACTGCCGAGCTTATGGAAAATATCCGTCGTATAAGAGATACTTTTAATATTGCGGTAATGCTTATCGAACACGATATGAATCTTGTTATGAATATATGCGAGGGTATTTGTGTGCTTGACCACGGTAAAATTATTGCAAAGGGTACGCCGGATGAGATTAAATCCAACCCCAAGGTAATTGAGGCATACCTCGGAAAGAAGAAGGAAAAGGAGGCTGACGGCAATGCTTAAGGTAGATGATATTAATGTCTATTACGGCAATATTCATGCACTTAAGGGAATCTCGCTTGATGTTAATGAGGACGAGATAGTTGCTCTTATAGGAGCAAACGGTGCCGGAAAGTCCACAACTCTTAAAACAATTTCGGGACTTATGCATTCAAAAACCGGAAGTATAACCCTTATGAATGAGGATATTTCTCACGCCGAAGCTCACAAGCTTGTTTCAAAGGGCTTGGCTCATGTACCGGAGGGCAGAAGAATATTTTTGCAGATGACGGTACAGGAAAACCTTGAAATGGGCGCATATACACAGCCCGGTTATGTTAAGGACGGAATTGCCGATGTATTCAATAGGTTCCCCCGCCTTAAACACCGTAAAAATCAGATTGCGGGAACGCTTTCCGGCGGTGAGCAGCAGATGCTTGCTATGGGCAGGGCGCTTATGAGCAAGCCGAAGCTGTTGATGCTTGATGAGCCTTCGATGGGATTAGCCCCGATACTGGTACAGCAGATTTTTGATATTATAAAAGAGCTTCATGAGGCAGGAACAACAATACTCCTTGTTGAACAGAACGCCGAAATGGCTCTTCAGATAGCCGACCGTGCTTATGTTCTCGAATCGGGCAGAATTACCCTTTCGGGCACCGGCAAGGAGCTTGCCGCAAGCGAAGCTATAAAAAAGGCATATCTCGGAGGCTGATAGCCTCTAACAACCACTTTCAAAATAAATATAACGATTGCCGCAAGCGATTTTATTCGCTTGCGGCAATCGTTTTTTTAAACAGACATTTTAATTTTAAATGTAATACTCTTTTCGGAAAGCCTGTATTTTTCCTGCAACTGCGGACCGCAGGAATTAGAGCCGATACCGGATACCTTGTAATCAACCCTTACATAGGTGCCGTCGGGAGAGGGCAATTCATCGGTATGATCGGCTTTTGTTAACTGTTCTATACTGTGGTGCAGTACGGATATTTCCATAGTGTCTTCCGCTGAAAATTTAAGCGAATCTTCAATTTCAAGCGCACGGCATCCGTAATGATTTCCATGCTCTTGCGGACGGACATAATTAACATATTCTCTGTCTGCGTCGCTTTCATGCCAGCAGGTTGTGCCGTGGTGCGACATATCGCAGTAGCTGTCCATAGGTCCGTTGCCGAAATACTTGAATTTTGAAGTATCGGTCGGGAGCTTAAACTCAAACCCGAGCCTCGGAAGCCAAACAACATTTTCCCGTATTGTGCCGTCAAGGCTTATCGAAACCTCGCCGTCGGCAAAAAACTCATAACAAAGTTTGTAATTAAAGAACGGCTTTCTTGAAACGCCTGCGGCGGACATTGTGAACTCGGCACGGTTTCCGCTTATGCGATAAGAGTAAACCTTATTAAACACGCAGTCGAAGTTTTCGCCCTGCCAGATGTTCGTTCTGTCCCACAACGCCTTTACATTGCGGTCGTTATCGGTAGTTGCCCTGAAATAAGAAAGCTTCATAGTCTCTTTAAGTAATTCTTTACCGTCTTTTATTATACTTGTAAATGTGCCGGTCTGCTTTGAAAGCACGTACTTAAAGCTTTCACCCTCTGCCGTAATGTCAAATTCGCTTTCCGCTAAGGTAAGCGCAGGGGCTTCGGTTTCCTTATTTACAATTTTTACAGGTAATTTTTCTTCCAGAACAGCAAGCTCAAACCCCTTAGAGTCGGTCATTTTAACAGTGACGAAACAACCTAAGCGACAGCTTTCGGGAAGCGATACCGACGGTGTGACGGAAAACTCGTCTCCCGGTTTTGTATTTACTCTTACTATTCTGTCTTCCAGTACTTCACCGTCCGCTGTTACGGTGTACTCGAAAGTAAATCCGTCAAATGAGAGAAAATCAAAGCAGTTTTTGAGCTTGAGTGTTCCGTTATCCCACTTAATGCGGAACGGCGCATAAGCGTTCTTAACCTCATATGAACCAGATTTTAAGCTTCTGTCTGCAAAAACCATACCGTCACAGCAGAAATTACCTTCGTTAGTTAATTCTCCCTCAAAATCTCCGCCGTATTTAGCTACTCCGTCAACCATAACGGTGTGATCCGCCCATTCCCAGATACAGCCGCCGATAAGCTTTTTGTTTTCGTAAATTGCGTTCCAGTAATCCCACATACCGCCGGGACCGTTACCCATAGCGTGGGCATATTCGCACATAAATACGGGTTGCTTTATGCTGTCATCAGTTGCCCATTTTTTTATGGTCTCAACACCCGGATACATCATGGAAAACACATCGGTTTTTTCCTGACTTCCGGCTCTTGACGCATCCTCGCAGTGTGCAAGGCGCACCTTATCGTGGGCTTTAAGCCAGTCTATCTGTGCCGCCTGGTTTGCGCCGTATGCGCTTTCGTTGCCTGTTGACCACATTATTACAGAGGTATGTATTTTATCCCTTTCATATGTGCGTTCTATACGGTCTAAAAATTCCTTTTTCCACATTTCTTCCACACACGGCCAATCGCCGTTTTCGGTATCGAATTTGTAGCCGACATTGGCAAAGCGTCGTAAAAAACCGTGAGTTTCAATGTCACATTCAAGTATAACATAAAAGCCCATTTCATCGCAGTAATCAAGGAATTTGGGACTCGGCGGATAGTGCGAGGTTCTTATCGTGTTTATATTAAGCTCCTTCATAAGCTTAAGGTCACGCACATAATCCTCTTCACTCATGGTCCAGCCCTTGTACGGGTCTGTATCGTGGTGGTTTACACCCTTAAGCTTTACGGGTGTGCCGTTTATAAGCAGCTCATAATCAGAGGAAATTTCTATTGTGCGGAAGCCGATTTTCCTTGTTACGGTTTCGCCTGCGGCATAAAGCTTTACTGTATAAAGCTTGGGTGTTTCGGCTGTCCATAAAAGCGGCTCGTTTACGGTGAATTCCGCCTTACAGCCTACCGAATCACGCCTTTCAAGCAGTGTATCACCGTCATACAGCTCAGCTGAAAATTCAGCGTCCGCTAAGCATAGAACGGTATTGCCCTCTGTCTTAATATCAATATCAAAAATATGGCCGTGCGGGCGGGAAAGCACGTAAACATCCCTGAAAATTCCGTTGTAACGGAATGCGTCCTGATCTTCAAGATAACTGCCGCAGCACCATTTGCGTACATATACACGGGCGGTATTCGTGCCGGAGCTTACAAATTCGGTTATATCAAATTCCGCCATTAAACGGCTGCCCTGCGTTCTGCCGACATATTTGCCGTTTATGTAAAGCTCCGCCTCGGACGATACTCCCTCGAATACAAAATAAGTGTCAAGGCTTCCGTCCTCTATCTGAAAGCTGCGCTCGTAAACACCGACAGGGTTAATATCCGGCACATAGGGCGGGTCACACGGGAACGGATAGTTTATATTTGTATAATTCGGGTTTTCATAGCCCTTTAACTGCCAGCAGGACGGAACCTCTATTGTTTCCCATTCTTCTGTATTTCCTGCACGGTCGCCGTTTTCAAAAAATGAAAAACGCCATTCGCCGTTAAGATTTATTTGTTTACAACCGCTGTCCGGTATATACCAGCTTCTGGCTTTAAGCCTGTTTTCACTTGTTTGCTGCGGATTTTCGTAGGAACGCATAATACACCTCTCGTTATCTATTTTTTGCCTAATAAGATTCTTTTGATTTTTCCTAAAAACGGACGGATAATCACACTTCGGATATATCTTACGGGATAACTCACCCTGTTTAAAAACACATATATTTTATATCCGGTGCTTTTTTGGCAGTCAATATACTTACCGCCTCGGTAGAACGCTTTAAGCACACCGACTATATTTTCGTCCTTTATATCGTATTCTTTTCTGAAAAGATTATCGCCCCTGATAACATATCCGTCATCCGTTACCTTAAGTATTCGGTGAAGAATAAATTTATCGCTTTCGTTTCGGTGGTAAAGGGGAACATCGTTTTTTTTAAGCCTGCCGTTTGTGCGCTTGATAACAACAATATCCTTATGCTGTCTCAGCATAGGGCGCATGCTTATGCCTGAAGTGAGTACGGATATTTCTTCCTGTTCGCAAAGCGCCTGTGCGGCGGTTTTTAGGTTGCCCTGCATCAGTCTATCACACCGGATTGCCTTAACTGCCCTAAAAATTCAGAAACCGTGCGGTCGGCTTCTTCCCTTGTTACGCCGCTGTATTCGTCAAGAAGGGCGTTTGTAATATCCTCTTGAGTGACATCGTTTTTCAGCATATTGAAAATGAAAGCACCGGTATCGTTCATTTTTATAAAACCGTTAAAACGGATTAAATCGTCCCCGACTGCTACGGCTACCTTTTTGCCGGCGACATCATTCATAACAAAGTTGTATTTAAGCTTCATTTAATTTTTCCTTTCATTACCTAAAATTGCGTCATATGCGGTTTGTGCTGCGGATATATCCATATTACAGCATATTTTCCAAAGCTTTACCGAAGATAGCAACCGGTTGATAAGACCGAGCGTATTAGCTGCCGCCGCAGGACTGTGCGGCATATAAACCTGATCGAAAATACGGTCTATAATTTCGTCGGAGGATATTTCGGTACAGGAATTTTTATCTGCCCTTTCTATAAAGCACAGGTGCTTAAGGGGAGTTCTTCCTGCCGAGCCGAGCCCCTCCTTGCCGTTCCACGGCGTTCCGTAGGCGTAAGGGGTGTCGGGTTCATCGTCGAAAAAGCGAATTATAGGCTTATCGCCGTTTATTATTTTCAGTCGGTCGCCTAAAAGCTTTTGCCATAAAAGCAGATGCGTTGTTTTCCCCGTGCCGCTGTGCGCCGCAAATGCAACGCCGATGCCGTCTGCATCAAAAGCGGCAGAGTGAAGAACAAAAGAACCGTGCAGCGGCAACCATTCGGCAATTTGCCTTAATATAGCCGAGCTTTCGGGATAAAAATCATCCTGATTCTTCCATATGCGTTCCGCCGCAATAGTCTTTTCGTCGGTTATAACGCAAAGCTCCGGCGTATTACCGTTTGCTTTCCATCTGTCGAAAAATGAATTAAACCGCAAATCACGAAAACGGACATCCATTAAGTGATCTGCCAAGGAAACCTTCACGCTTACCGCACCTCCGGCACATATTTCTTTAATTATAACATTATACGTGAAATCTTTCAAGCATAAATAATAGTTATATTTGTTTGCAAAGTCTCGTTTATCGGACAGTGAATGAATTATAAATTACAGTAAAACCTCCTAAATTGTCAAAGTGAAGTTAGGATTTTTAGGGTAAAAAATGAGAAATACCCGAAGTTCACCTTGACAAAAAGGTATGGTATATATAGATATTTCAAGATTTTCAGAGCCTGAGGAA
>JAFOYI010000061.1 GCA_017391425.1 Clostridia bacterium
AAAGTCTGCAGTGTTTTTTTGCCCCTAAACGAATAAATCACGGGAGCAGGAGAAATTATTTAAGTCCCAAAACCGAAAGCGGAGACGCCGGCTGTTCATTTTTACATACCTCAAAATGCAAATGGCTTTGATCGGCACATTCGCCCGGTACAGCAGTTACCGAGCCTATGCCGTCGCCTGCGGCAACCTTATCGCCCTTTTTAACCTTTAAATCCTTAACCGATGAATATTTTGAGGTTATTCCGTTGCCGTGGTCTATTGTTACTGTTACTCCGAAAGCGGCGGTTTCTTCAACATTTGTTACGGTTCCGCTTCCGCAGGCGCTTATAACAGTTCCCTCTTCACAGGCAATATCAATTCCGGTATGAATTCGCATATCGCCGTAGGTTGCGGAATACTGTAATTCTTTTTCGCTGTAATTTTTAATAATTTCTCCCTGTACGGGCATGGTATATACCTGCTGTGCCGGCTTTTCTTCCGAAGAAGCAGAGGGGACCGACGAGGACTGATACGGTTCGTCCGAAACGGTTTTGCCGACATTTTCGCTCGGCTTTTCAGGCACGGACGAAACTGAGCTTGTGTCCTGATTTACGCTTTGTGAAAAAGAGGACTCCTCTTTTGAATTATTGTTTTTTACTTTTCTTTTACTGATATTTGCAGCCGCAAACCATGATGCACCGCCTATGGCAAGCAGGCAGCAGGCCGTAACTATAATAAAAGCCGTATTGCTTTTTTTAGGTTTAGAATGATATTCGGAATATTTCATTTTTATCCGTCCTTTCAATTTATGCCGATTTTGTTCGCTTTATTATTATTGGACAATTATACACACTATATTCCCTAAAAATTTAAAAACAGTTCATAGAAAAGAAAAAATTATAATTTATTATATAATCGTACCGAAAAGGGAGCCGCACCCGATTTGGTATACTTTCTCTTCAAAAGAGAAGTTCTCTCCTCAAACCCCTTAAAAGTGGAAAAGAGCCGTTTTTACGGCTCTTTTTCACTTTATATGTATATTTGCGGTTCCGAATTATGCCGGCAAAAAGGAATAAATGAAATTCTTAACGGTCTGTTCCGCAATTTCCGCTCTTTGAGTAAAACCTTTTAAAAATCAATCCCGACAGCGTAAAAAGCCCGGCGTCCTTAACGCCGGGCTTAAAATGTATCACATTCCGAAAATTTTAAATTTATTTATGCTTTTAAGAATCTTTCAAGCCAAATAAAGCCCACATCAAGTGCGTCATAAAAAGAATCCTTAACAGTGCTCTTGGCTATTCTTTCTTTTTCGGGAAGCTGAGTATCGCTCTTCAATAGGTTTACTTCAACCTTTTCGGGGATTGTCTCACTTCCCTCTTTCTTTTCGGATAATATGTTGAACCTTACAACATACGGCTCGGACATATCACCGTAATAAATTTCCTTGCCGCATTTAACAAGCGGCTTGTTTTTATAAGTTAAAAATTTGTTTTCAGCCATTTCAGACCTCACTTATTTTCCTTTGGCATTTCGCCGTAAAGGTTGAAGCGGAAAAGCATGGTTTCGTCTTCGGGGTTGGTGCAGCGGATAGTAGCCTCCGTAACCTCCGAATTGCTGAGAATAGTGCTGAGTCCCAGCATTTGGCAGAGCTTTGATTTAAGGTTCAGCACATCGCCGTCCTTAGTTTCAAGATAAACATCAGCCTTACACTCGTCGATAGCCTTTATAAAATCATCGAAATCCACATTGTGGAGCTGAATTTTTCCGTTATCCATTCTGATACCCTCCTACAGTAATTATGTTATCAGTATAATTCATATATTTTAATATGTCAAGTTAAGACTTGACTTTTATGCGAATTTCCATTACTATATTATTTGTAGAAGTTTGGATTAAAATGAGTATACGGTGCATTTTTTTGATGCCCGACATGTTATTGGGGGAAGTAGTTTTGGATAATTCTAAAAAGAGTATGGATACAATAGTAGCTCTTGCAAAGGGAAGAGGTTTTGTATACCCGGGAAGTGAAATATACGGCGGACTTGCCAATTCATGGGATTACGGTCCGTTAGGTGTTGAGCTTAAAAATAATATTAAAAAAGCATGGCTTAAGAAATTTGTGCAGGAGTCCCCTTATAATGTAGGACTTGACAGCGCTATACTTATGAACCCCGAAACTTGGGTGGCGTCCGGTCATTTGGGCGGTTTTTCCGACCCGCTTATGGATTGTAAATCCTGCAAAACCCGTCACAGGGCAGATAAGCTTATAGAAGATTATGTTGCGGAAAACGGACTTGACGATAATCCCGCCGCTATGAGCGACGAGGAAATGATGCAATATATAAAGGACAAGGGGATTAAATGTCCTAACTGCGGTTCTCACGATTTCACCGATATACGCAAGTTCAATCTTATGTTCAAGACCTTTCAGGGCGTTACAGAGGACAGCACCTCTACACTTTATCTCCGCCCCGAAACCGCACAGGGCATTTTTGTAAACTTTAAGAATATTGCCCGTACCACAAGAAAGAAAATACCTTTCGGCGTAGCACAGATAGGAAAATCCTTCCGTAACGAAATAACGCCCGGAAACTTTATTTTCCGTATAAGGGAATTTGAGCAGATGGAGCTTGAATTCTTCTGCAAACCCGGAACCGATCTTGAGTGGTTTGAATATTGGCGCGGCTTCTGCCGTAAATGGCTGCTTGACTTAGGGCTTAACGAGGAGCATTTAAGACTTCGTGATCACGACAAGGATGAGCTTTGCTTCTATTCAAAGGCCACAACTGACTTTGAATTCCTTTTCCCGTTTGGCTGGGGCGAATTATGGGGAGTAGCCGACCGTACCGATTATGACCTTACACAACATTCGGAACATTCCGGTCAGCCGCTTGATTATTTTGACCCCGAAACAAACGAAAAATATATACCTTATGTCATAGAACCCTCTTTAGGTGCAGACCGTGTGCTGCTCGCTTTCCTCTGCGATGCTTATGACGAGGAAACCGACGAAAAGGGAGATACAAGAACAGTTCTTCACTTCCATCCGGCATTGGCTCCCTTTAAAGCTGCGGTGCTTCCGCTCTCTAAAAAGCTTTCGGAAAAGGCTACTGAAATATTTGCCGACCTTTCAAAGGACTTTATGGTTGATTATGATGACGCCGGCTCAATAGGTAAGCGCTACCGCCGTCAGGACGAAATAGGCACTCCTATCTGCATTACCTATGATTTTGACTCGGTTGAGGATAACTGCGTAACCGTTCGCGACAGAGATACTATGGAGCAAAAGCGTATTCCGATAAGTGAGCTGAAGAATTATATATCGGAAGCTGTGAAATTTTAAAACAGAGGGAAAAATATGACTTCAACTCAGATACTTTTAATGGTGGCGGAGCTTTTCGGCGGTCTGGCATTCTTCCTTTACGGAATGTCTATGCTGTCGGGGGGACTTGAAAATCTTGCGGGCGGTTCGCTTGAGCAAACTCTTAAAAGAGTGACAAGAAATCCGCTTTTAAGCTTTTTCCTCGGTGCGGGCATAACGATAGCTATTCAGTCCTCCTCGGCAATGACCGTAATGCTTGTGGGACTTGTAAACTCGGGAATAGTTAATTTTTGCGACACCTTCGGCGTTGTAATGGGGTCAAATGTCGGTACAACGCTGACGGCATGGCTGTTAAGCCTTGCCGGAATAGGGGGAGACAACTTTTTCTTCACCCTTTTAAAACCGATGACATTTGCGCCTCTTCTTGCTTTTGTGGGAATACTTTTCAGGATGGTTTCCAAGGAAGAAAAGAAGAAAAATATAGGACTTATTTTTATAGGCTTCGCAATCCTTATGACCGGTATGGACTTTATGAGTAATTCCATGAGCTCTGTGCAGGAAATGAAGGGCTTTCAGAGTCTTCTTACCGCATTTAAGAGTCCGATTGTCGCATTGCTTATATCTGTACTGTTTACCGGTGTTATTCAGTCCTCAGCGGCTACCGTCGGTATAGTTCAGGCATTGGCGATTACAGGCGCTATCACCTGTGAAATGGCAATACCGCTTATTTTGGGCGCTAATATAGGAACCTGTATAACCGCATTGCTTTCAAGCTTCGGAACAAATAAAAATGCCAAACGGGTTGTAGCGTTACATATTTATGTAAATGTTATCGGTTCGGTAGTATGTATGATAATTCTTTACATATTAAGGTTTGCCGGTACAGAGATTCTTACAGAGCCGGTATCTATGTTCGGCGTTGCTATAATTCACACCCTTTTCAATCTCCTCAATACAATAGTTCTTATACCGTTCAAAAAGCTGGTCATAAGGCTTTGCGAAATTACGGTTAGGAGCAGCAACGATAAAACGCATACCGTCTTTTTGGACGAGCGTTTGTTCAATAACACCGCTCTTGCGGTGTCCGAATGTCACAGGCTTACAGCCGAGATGGCGAATCATTCAAGGGATGCGTTGCTTAAATCGATAGACCTTATCACAACATATAATTCCTCTACGGCACAGTTTATAAGAGAAAACGAAGAGCTTATCGATAAATATGAGGACAGGCTCGGGACTTATCTTGTAAGGCTCAGCAATAACGAGCTTTCGGAAAATCTTTCACATTCAATAGCCCGTATGCTTCACAGTATAGGCGATTTTGAGCGGATAGGCGATCATGCGCTTAACATCTGCAAGGTTGCAGAGGAAATGCATAATAAAAACATTCATTTTTCGGATGAAGCCAAAAGTGAAATTTCGGTTATTACAGCGGCTGTGACCGAAATACTTAATATGGCGGTCGATTCGTTTATTAATGACGATAAAGAGGTTGCTTCTCATGTTGAGCCGCTTGAGCAGGTTATAGACAAGCTTAATAAGGAGCTTAAAGCCCGTCATGTTACAAGACTTCAAAACGGCGAATGTACTATTGAGCTTGGATTTGTATTTACCGATTTGCTTACAAATTACTAGCGTGTGTCCGATCATTGTTCGAATATTGCAGTTTACACTATGCAGCTTACATCCGATAAGCTTGACGCACACAAGTATCTTGCAAAAATCAAGAATGCACAGGACGGTGCGTTTGTCAGTGATTACGGTATGTACGAGGAAAAGTATCAGCTTGCGGATTTGCAGTAATAATTATTTTAGGGATTGTCTTACGGCAGTCCCTTTTTTCGTTGCAAATTAATTCTTGAAAATAATAATTATATATTGTATCATATGGTTATACGGCGCAATTTTTTGCAAAAGGAGAATTGTTATGGGAAAGGAAAGGATACTCCGCCCGATTAAGCGTATACACGGCGGTATGTTTTTGCCGCATTTAAAAAATACGGCTGATACGGAATCCGTTGTTATGCCGCCTCCAAATGAGGTTAGAATACCTATGCTCCAACATATAGGCGCCCCTGCCGAGCCTGCGGTGAAGGTCGGGGATAAGGTCTTTGTCGGAACCCTTATAGGTAAAGCGGCAGGCAGGGTAAGCGCATCTGTTCATTCAAGTGTTTCAGGCACTGTTAAAGCAATAGAACAAATCACTTCGGGCGGGCGTGATATTGCCTGTGCGGTGATAGAGTCTGACGGACTTATGGAAAAAGACCCGTCGCTTAAGCCTTTTACTGTCCAAACGGCTGAAGACATTGCCGCCGCTGCCGCAGAGTGCGGACTCGTCGGTCTCGGAGGTGCCGGATTTCCCACAAGCGTTAAGCTTTCCGTAAAGGACAGTAATATAGATACGCTTATAATAAACGGTGCGGAATGTGAGCCTTACATAACAAGCGATTACAGGGAATGTATTGAAAACTACAATGATGTTATAAACGGAGTTTATCTGTTAAAGGAAAAGCTTGGTGTAAAAAGGGTAATTATCTGCATTGAAAGCAATAAGGAAAAGGCGATAACAAAGCTTTATACCGTCGCAACCGACGAAAGAGATACCGACGATACTGTAAAGCTTATGCAGCTTCCCACAAGCTATCCGCAGGGAGCTGAAAAGGTTATAATATACTCGGCAACGGGAAGATTCGTTCCGGCAGGAAAGCTGCCGAGCGATGTGGGCTGCATAGTAATGAACATAACAAGCGTTGCAACTCTTTACAGGTTTATTTCAACGGGTATGCCGCTTGTTTCAAAAAGAATAACGGTAGACGGTACTGCCGTAAAAGAGCCTAAAAATGTAATAGTGCCGATTGGAACAAAAATATCCGACCTGCTTGACTTTGCGGGCGGTATTAAAGATGACGCCGCCGAAATTATAATGGGCGGACCTATGATGGGCGTTGATGTATGTGATAAAGATGCGGTTATAGAAAAGCGTAACAACGCCGTTACCGTTATGAGTGAAAGGGTAAAAGAACCCGAAACCGGACCGTGTATCCACTGCGGAAGATGTGCCGGAGTATGTCCTATGAAGCTTTACCCATCTATGGTTGATGCGGCTTTAAATCACGGTGCGTTTGATAAGCTTAAAAATATGAACATAAATTACTGTATGGAATGTGGCAGCTGCTCATTTGTATGTCCTGCGAAGCGGCCGCTCACACAGGTAATGCGCCTTGCAAAGTCAGAATTAAGGAGGAAGGCATAATGAGGGAGATACTCAGTGTTTCTTCATCGCCGCATATCAGGCACCACGAAACAACCTGCGGAATAATGACCGATGTTGTAATTGCGCTTATGCCCTCTGCGGTGTTTGGCTGCATACTTTTCGGATTTAAAGCGGCGGCGGTGCTTATCACCTGTGTTGTTGTTGCGGTTTTAAGCGAATATGTATGGGATAAGGCGCTTAAAAAGCCTAATTCCGTAAAAGATATGTCGGCTGTTGTTACAGGTCTGCTTTTAGGTATGAACCTGCCTTCTGCAATTCCGCTGTGGCAGGCGGCGATTGGCAGTGTTTTTGCAATTATAGTTGTAAAGCAGATGTTCGGCGGAATAGGGTGCAATTTTGCCAATCCGGCTATTGCCGCCCGTATAATGCTTTTGGTGTCGTTCCCGGCTTCTATGACAAGGTTTATGGAGCCTATTTCAGATACAGTAAGCTCTGCTACCCCGCTTTTGTATGCCGGCGGCGAAAAATCATTTGTGCATCCGTTTAAAACTCTTTTCTTCGGTATGCACGCCGGTTCGATAGGTGAGACTTCGGCATTTTTGCTTTTGGTAGGCGCTCTGTATCTTATTGTGCGCCGAATTATATCTCCCGTAATACCGGCTTGCTTTATAGGCACGGTGGCGCTTTTGTCTTTAATTTCGGGTGAAAATCCAGTAATTTCCGTCTTCGGCGGCGGTCTTATTTTAGGCGCTGTGTTTATGGCTACGGATTATACTACAAGTCCGGCGTCCTTACTCGGCAAGGCGATTTTCGGTGTAGGCTGCGGTATTGTAACATTCGTAATAAGAAAGTTCGGTGCGCTTACCGAGGGCGTTTCATATGCGATTTTGCTTATGAACATACTGGTTCCGTATATCGACCGTTTTACGCTCTCAAAGCCTTTCGGATACATTAAACCCGGGAAGGAGAAAGCGGAATGAATAAGCTTATAAATGCTTTTAAGGAAAACAGCCGTGATATAATAAAGCCAACCGCCGTTTTGCTTGCCATTTGTATAATAATTCCTTTGGCGCTTTCGCTTACAAATAAAATAACGGCGAAGAAGATATCACTTCTTGAAGAAGAAAACAGCCGAAAAGCTATGTCGAACCTTATAAAGGCAGACAGCTTTGAGCCTGTTTCTGATATGGAATGTTATAAGGCTGCGAAAGACGGGTCTGTTGTAGGCTATATCTTTAAAACCTCGTCTAAGGGTTACGGCGGTGATGTTTCGGTAATGACGGCGGTAAACCCCGACGGAACGGTAAAATCGGTAGCGATACTTGATGTTTCGGGCGAAACACCTGGGCTCGGGCAAAACGCCGCAAAAGAAAGCTTTTATTCGCAGTATGCCGGCAAAAAAAGCGGAATTTCATTACTTAAAAACGGTGCAGACAAGGATAAAAATGAGGTTAACGCAGTTACGGGTGCAACTATTACTTCAACGGCTGTAAACCGTGCTGTCAATGAAGCATTAGAAAACTTTGCAAAGCTTCCGGAAAGTGAAAATACAGCGGAGGTGACGGACAGTGAATAACAAATATCTCGGTTATTTTACAAACGGAATAATAAAGGAAAATCCGACGCTCAGACTGGTACTCGGAACCTGTCCTACCCTTGCGGTCACAACAGCTGCCGTAAACGGAATAGGAATGGGACTTTCGGCAACTCTTGTTTTAGTATGTTCCAACCTGGCAATATCACTGCTTCGCAATGTTATACCCGATAAGGTGCGTATACCTGCATACATAACTATAATTGCAGGATTTGTAAGCGTTGTGCAGATGCTTGTAAAGGCATTTTTGCCGTCTGTTGACAAAGCTCTCGGCATATATCTGCCGCTTATAGTCGTAAACTGCATTATTCTTGCAAGGGCGGAAATGTTCGCTTCAAAGCATTCTGTTCTGCCAAGCGTGCTTGACGGACTCGGTATGGGTATTGGGTTTACAGCCGTACTTACGCTAATGGGAGCTATAAGGGAAATTTTAGGTGCAGGCACCCTGTTTTCGCTTCCCATTACCGCAAAATTCATCGACCCGATGATAATATTCCTGTTGCCGCCAGGCGGATTCTTTGTATTCGGAATATTGGTTGCGGCATCTAATGCATTAGCAAAGAAAAACGGGAAAAAGATTGCCGAACACCTCGGCTGTGAAGCCTGTCCCTCAAAGGGTGTTTGCGGCAATGCAGTAAAGGAGGCGGCGGAAAATGAACAGTAATACAGCAATAGCCTCTGTACTTTTGGCGGCAATACTGACAAACAATATGGTATTGTCGAAATTTCTCGGAATATGTCCGTTTTTGGGCGTTTCCAAAAAAACCGGCACTGCTTTTTCAATGAGCGTTGCGGTTACGCTTGTAATGGTGGTTTCAACCGCTGTGACATGGCCTATTTACCACTTTATTTTAGCGCCCGACTATACATATCTTGAAACAATAGTATTTATACTTGTTATAGCCGCAATAGTTCAGCTTATCGAAATCGTCCTGAAAAGGTACATAAAGCCGGTTTATAATGCGCTCGGCATATATCTTCCGCTTATCACCACAAACTGTGCCGTTCTCGGTATAACAATGCTTAATATTACAAACGGACTCGGATTTGTTCAGTCGCTTTTCAATGCGCTCGGCGCAGGTCTTGGGTTTATGCTTGCAATGCTTTTGTTTTCGGGCGTGCGTGAAAGACTTGAAATGGCGGATATACCCGAATTTTTAAAAGGTCTGCCGATAACCCTTATTGCGGCTTCGCTTGTGTCACTTTCGTTCCTCGGTTTTGCCGGAATAGGAGGTTAGGCGTATGGAAATACTTATACCTGTTATAATAGTGGCTGTAATCGGCTTGATTGCCGGTGTGGGACTTTCGCTTGCCTCAAAATTTATGGCTGTACCGATAGATGAAAAGCAGGAAAAAATAAGAGCGGCTTTGCCCGGCGCTAATTGCGGTGCGTGCGGCTATTCGGGATGTGACGGCTATGCCGCAGCACTGGTGGCAGGCGAGGCAGCGCCCGATAAATGTGCTCCCGGAGGAGCTGACGCCGCTGCCGCAATAGCCGAAATACTCGGTGTTGAGGTTAAAAGCGAAGCTAAAATTGCATTTATTGCCTGTAAAGGCGGTTGTGAAAATACAATAACAAAATATGCATATTCGGGTATTCAAAGCTGCGGTGCGGCAAACGGACTCAGCGGCGGACCGCTTGCCTGTGAATACGGCTGTATAGGATTCGGAGATTGCTTTAAAGCTTGTCAGTTCGGCGCCATTAAAATGGAAAACGGAAGACCTGTAATATGCCCCGATACCTGCACAGGCTGCGGAAAATGTACTTTAGTCTGTCCGAAATCGCTTATATCCCTTGTTCCTAAGGATTATAAAACTGCGGTTGCATGCTCAAACAAGAAAAAAGGAGCGACGGTTGTAAAAAACTGTAAGGTCTCCTGTATTGCATGCGGAATGTGCGCCAAGGCTTGCGAAAGCGGCGCAATAAAGCTTGAAAATAATCTTGCGGTTATAGACCGTTCCTTATGCACAGGCTGCGGAAAGTGCAGAGAAGCCTGTAAAAGAGGCGTTATAATTTAAATAAATACGCAAAGCTGTCCGAATTTCAACTAAACGATAAACTAAAAACTGCAACTCTTACGAGTTGCAGTTTTTAATTTATTCATCAGTGTTACAATTCATCTCTGTATCCGAAATGTTTTCCTCTTCGCTCTCCTCGGATAGAATTAAAGTGTTTAAAAATTTTACAGTATTCATACTGTTGTTACCGGTTGTAAAATTAATATTTACGGTGTCGTTTTCACAAGTATATCCCGTCGGTATTGTCTGCACAACCTGATGTTCGCCGTAGGGATGACCGTCTCCCTTTACCGTTCCGTTTTCATCTGTAATTCCGAGATCTGTGACCTTGCCGCTTGAAAGATTCTTTAACGATATGCCTATTCCCTGCATCGGATCTCCGTTTTGGTCGGTGACAAATACCTCTACCGATGCCGAAAACCTTATATTCGACGGCGGAGTTATAATTTTAAGCGGCCATTGCGGATCAGGCTTACGGTTCATGCGTTCTATAGCGCAAAATTCCGGACCGTTTGCATTTCCAACATGCGTCACCCAGTGATACCCTCCGGCAAAACCTGCATATATTGACACATGCGAGCAACGGCCGTTACGATTGTACCAATCCTGCAAGCATATAATCGAGCCTATCGGTATATCCTCTGCCGGACTGAATGAAATATCACGGTTGACACTGCCGCCGTCATTAGCCGTAAAATCTATATAACGAGAATAGCCCGAGCTTACCCACTGATTTGCCGCAATATACCAAGAATTTGCCTCATATGAACGCTCCGGGCGTGTAAGTGAGGAAGTATCTATCCCGGCAACATTCGGCAGATAATTAAAATAAACATATGTAGCATAAGAGGCACACACAAGTCCGCCCATTTCAAAACGACTTATATTCGGTTTCCCGTTTTCATCGGTTTCATACCCGGTGCAACCTCCTCCGTAGGTTATGCCTGAAAGCCAACCGAGTCCTCTTTTTCTTGAGCAGAGCACATAATTATTACCGGACGCCCACATAAGGCCGCTGTTTCTTTGTGCCTGTATATTATATCCGGTGTATACCAATGCGTCCAAAAACACATTGTTATCGACGCTCATATTTGAATTATATATGTAATCCGTTCCCACAGATTTTTTCTGTTCGGCAATTACAGGAGTCTGTTCTTTTGGCTTTATCGGCGTTTCTGCCGGTTTTGAGGTCTCTTTTAATACCGGTTCTGATTCCGAAGAAACCGGCTCTGGCTCCGGTTCAGGCTCCGGTTCGGACAATACTGATTCCTCAACACTTACGGTCTTTTCAGAAGAGACTGTTGAAATTTCAGGCTCTTTTTTGTGAGTTTTAAATTTTACAGCGATTACCGTTGCTGCTGTTATAACCGATACAACCGCACATACCGCAGTAATGAAAATCGCTTTTTTATCTTTTAAAAATATTGAAAATACAGACAAAATTTTCATTATTATCTCCAACGATTAATTTTCAGAAGTAAATTTGTTTCATAATGAAAAACAAATATAATTAATAACAACAGACATTAAAAAAGTCCCAGCATACAAATGCATACTGAGACCTCGGTTTGGTGGAGCATAGCGGGATCGAACCGCTGACCTCTACACTGCCAGTGTAGCGCTCTCCCAGCTGAGCTAATGCCCCGAACAAGACATATGATACCATAAGCTATTAAAAATATCAAGACTTTTTTAATATAAATTTAATCGCAGATTGTAAAATGAAGTTGCAATAGTAAAAAAGAATCCATAGCGAAGATTCCATGGTAGAATTGAGTTGCTACACACCAATTCGAAAGGAATCATCGCTATGGACGAAACCAAGTATACCACAAACATCGAAAA
>JAFOYI010000062.1 GCA_017391425.1 Clostridia bacterium
CAGGCTTCCGGAAGAACTCACAGCCGCCAGGGCAGTATCTCCCAGAAAACGGCCTACTACCCAGGAGTCGAAGGTGTTGTAAAACTGCTGAAAAATGTTGCCCCACAGAATGGGCAGGGCGAACAGCAGCATGCTTTTCCAGATGGGCCCTTCGGTGAGGGAAATCTTATTTTGCCGCAATGCGATCACTCCCTTGTGTTTTTGCTGCACTGTCAGTAAAAAGTTTACTCCCTGCAGCATGTATTGTCAAGCCGTGCAGAGAAAAGCCGCCCCGGGATCCGGGGCGGCGGAAAGGGATATCAGATCAGTCACGGCCGTCGTGCTTCACCCGGTACAGAAGGATATTTCCAATCACCAGAGGCACCAGGATAAACAGCAGCAGGATGCCCCATACCTCCAGCACGTGGGAGGCTTCCTGCAGGAATGCGTCTTCCGCTTCGTGGGGGATCATGGGGAATTCCTCCTGGATCCGCAGCGGCAGGTCATTAAGCTCGCAGCTGCTTCCCAGGCATTCCATACCCCAGCGGCTGAGCATCAGTGCGGATACGGTATTGGCCGCACCCTCGATGGGGAAAAGCACTCCGGAAAACAGAAGCTGAACGATCAGGATATAGGGGGAAAGCTGGCTGGCAAGCTGCTCGCTCTTTACAAGGCAGGAGATCATCAGACCCAGGGAGTCCGATGCCAGCATGATCAGGAAGATGGAAACGAACAGCTCGAAGAATACGCCGTCTGTGATAAGACCGTAGCGGGGCAGGTCATTATCGTAAATTGCTTCCACACCGAGGAAACACAGGCTCAGAACGATGCTCTGCAGCAGACACAGCGCAGTCTGGATCAGGAAGCGGGAAATGGTGTAGCACTCGATCCGCAGCGCACCGCTGACATATTCCCGTTTGATAATGGCCCGTTCTTTGACCACTACCTGAATGGAATTAAACAGACCACACCAGATAGCGGCGCAAACTACAATAAAACAGCCGGATTTGGTGCTTTCAAAATTGATGAACATCTCTTCACCGGCGATCCAGATGGTCACAAGCATGGCGATCAGGGGAACAGCAGGGAGATGATCAGGTTCCGGGTCTCACCAATGAGTACAAGGAACGCTTCCTGGATCAGCAGGGAAAGCTCCGAAAGGGGAGAGATTCTGTTGTAACGCATAGGGTCACCTCCTGATATAGCGCTCGGGATGCTCTTCCAGAAGCCGGTAGACACTGGCGATATCCTTAACGCCGAAATACTGTCTGGCTTCCTCGGGAGTTCCGGAGAAGGCAAGCCGGCCAACACCGTCCAGCTTGCCCAGCATGATCACCTGGTCAAACATGTCGATCTCAGAAACATCGTGGACAATGGCCAGGATGCTCTTGCCGTTATTGTGGGCGAGATTACGCAGGATACCGAAAAGCTCGTGCTTGTAGTTGGGGCTCAGACCCTGATCCGGCTCGTCCAGGCACAGAAGGTCACGATCTGCGACCAGCTCAATGCCGATATTCACACGGGTCTGCTCGCCGCCGCTGAGTTTTTTGTTCTTAGAGCCGCTGACTCCCTGGATCCGGAGCATATCCAGCGTCTGCTCCACCCGCTCATTGACTTCCTTGGTGGAGATATCCGCCGGGAGCTGCTTCTTGGCGGCAATATAGAATTCCCACCGGGGAGTGAAGTTGGGACGGAAGGTCTTGGTCTGGGGTACACTGCCGATCATGTGCTTCATCTGATCGAAGTTCCGGGTCAGATCCACATTCCGGTAGATCACGCTGCCCTGAACACCGGTCAGCTCCATGCCGTTCAGGCAGTTCATCACAGTGGTCTTACCTGCACCGGCGGAGCCCAGCAGGGCTACCAGAGAGCCTTCCCGGATCTGGAGGTTGATGCCCCGGATCAGTTCCTTGGTTCCGTTGCCGGTATTGCTTTTCACGATTTTGGACTGGATGTTGGCCTGCAGCACCACAGGTCGGCTGCTGATGGGGGTATGGGCTCGGGTCACTCGCTGCTGGGCCGGGTTGACGGCTGCGTAAAGCAGCTGAGAACCCATAAAGAAGATATTTCTGCCGCAGATGGAGATGCAGTCCTTGGGCCGCAGAGGAGTAGCGGCGGTAAGGGGATGTCCATTCAGGAAGGTGCCGGCACGGCTCTTGCAGTCGGAAACATAATAGGTGCCGTTCTGGAACTTGATCCTGGCATGCTTTGCGGAGATGTAGGGGAAGGGCTCCACGATATCGCTGGCAGGATCACGGCCGATGGTAACGGTATCCTTACCCTGGAGGGACAGGAAGGTCCACTGTCCCTGCTCGGGAACTGTGGAGAAAAGGATCAGGACACTGTCTTTGTTGCTGTTGTTGGGATTGGCGGAGTCGATCCGCAGGGAGTCGCCGGTGGACAGAGGAACGCTCTGGATCGCACCGGTGCGAGGGATCTTCTTTCCGTTGTGGAAGGTACCGTTGGTATTTTTGGGATTGTCCATATAATACTTTACCCCATGACATATCGGTAATACCCCCGTTCAATTTAGTTTACATATCATTATACATTCGTTTTTTATAAATTTCCGCTCCGTTTAGACAATAGCATCATCTGCTTTTTCGGTAAGCCAGCGGACTCATTCCGACACATTCCCTGAACGCCTTTGCAAATTTAGAGCCGTTGTCGTATCCGTAGCTTCCTGCAATTTCAAGCACGCTTTTGTCGGTATTTTTAAGGTCCTTTGCGGCGGAAAGCATTTTTTGTTTTTTGATATATGCGTATACCGATTCGCCGTAAGCCGCCTTAAACGCACATTTTATACTCGTCCCCGAAATATGGAATTTTTCGGACAGCATTTTTAAGGTTATCCGTCTTTCCATATTGTCGGTCAAATATCGGCATATGTCATGCGCTAATTTCTCGTTTGATTTACTTCTGTTTTCCATAGCTTTACTTTTTGCGGAACATCCCGAAAAAGCCCTTTTTATCCTCTTCGGGGGCGCTTGTTAGGCTTTTAAGCTCGTAGCCTGTGCCGCCTATCACCTCACGGAGCTTGTTTTCGTCAAGTTCGCTTTCCGAGACAATAACGGTTTCGCCCTTTGTATGTGAAGAAGATACCTTTTTCACCTTAAATTCACGACGAACAGCGTCATTTATATGCGACTCGCACATTCCGCACATCATACCGTCTATTTTAAGTACTGTTTTTATCATAACAATTCTTCCCTTGTATTATTTTTCGGCGCACGGTAAAGCTTATTTTGAAAGGATTGATAACGTGCGTTACCGCAATCTTAATGATTTAATAACAGGCAGCTGCAGCTCAAGAAAATATTTTTTGTCGCTGCCGATACAAATGCAATCAAGTCTTCGAAAATTCGGTGACTGTATACATTCAGCCGAGGAGCTGAGGCGGACGGCTCAGGCTGTCAAAAAGTATTCCCGTTCCATTATGCTTTCCGACAGTCTCGACCGTTATTTCAAATAATCATTCTGCGCCCTTCAGAGCCTCAACCATATCTATTTTTTTGTTTTTGCGTGACACCATAAGGCTTACAAGAAGCGATACGCCGAAGGTCAGTAAAATGCTTACAATATAGGTCACAGGACCTATATACATTCTCATTTCGTATTCGGGTGCCAGCTTTTTAAGGAGAAAGTCAAGTGTTAAAACGCCAAGCGGCAAGCCAAGCACAACTCCCACAACGGAAAGCCATATATTCTGCCCTATAAGCAGTCTGCCGATTTTTCCGTCCTTAAAGCCCACAACCTTAAGGGTTGCCATTTCACGGTAGCGCTCGGTATAGCTCATAACGCCTAAATTGTAAAGCACCACAATACCAAGCACAAGCGCTCCGCCGACAAGAATGATAACCATGGAATTCATTAATTCCAAAAATGTGTCAAACGAATCCATAATAGCTTTTTTCGACTGCGCCGTTTTTACCGCACTGTCGCTTAAAATATCCTCTTTTTCGGTATTTGTATATACCGAATCGGGAATAAACGAAATATCCAGCTTTTCGGCGTAATCATCTGTTATAACAACACATTCCGATGTGCTTCTTATAATTCCCGCAAGCTTAAGCGTATATTCCTTATCAGTGCCGTAGGGACTCACCTTAAATGTATCGCCTACATTCAAATCAAATTCGTCTGCTAAGCGCATACAAATATATGCACCGTCGTCGCCAAGCTTAACATATCCCTTTTTATCCGAGGGGAAACGAACCATATTGTTTTTAAGTGAGTAAATATCAAGCGAAACGGTTTTATCGTCTATCTGAACTCCTAAGGATGCGCCGGTATCGCCGTTATATTTTTCGGCAATTTCGTCACGCTGTTCGGGCGTGGTGTCCTCCGCAAGATATATGCGTGTGTTATAGCGAAGCGCACCGTCGTAGTACATATCGAGAAACGCATTCATTGTGTCACTCATACCGAGCGAGCCTACCACAAGTATCATACATCCCACAATACCGACAAGGCTCATGGCGGTTCTCGATTTATGCCGCATTATATCCCTTAAATTCCATCTCGACCCAAACGAAAGCTTGTGGAATGTTTTTGTTCTTTCTATTACAAGCGGTTTCATTTTTTTGGGCGTGTAGGGGCGCAATGCGTCTGCCGCAGTGCCCTTTAACATCTGCTTTACCGAAAGGAAGCCTATAAATGTAAGCAACGCCACAATCAGAATTACGGTAACAACGCAAAATCCGGGCAGATAAAGCACCCATTTCTGCATATCGAAATATGTACCCATCATACCGTTCGGGTTCATAATGATATATGCTACGCCGTATCCCAAAGCTATACCGATAACCGAACCCACAATTCCTATCATAAACGCATAAGAAGTATAGTGGCGAAGTATTCTTCTGTCCTTAAAGCCGAGAGCCTTAAGCGTACCGATTTGTGTTTTTTCCTTTGCCGTAAGTCGGTGCATTGTGGTTACCATTGTAAGGACGGCTATAAGCAGGAAAAGCACCGGCAATACAGAGCCCATCGTTTGCCCCTCTTCAGCTTCTCCTCTGGCGAGCGAATATGAGCCGACCTCATCTTTGGTAAGGATAAGCTCGGTTTTTCCGAGCGCTTTATCGGCTTTTTCGGTAAAATCCTTTTTATCCAAATCGGAAATTACATTGATTTGCGGGTAAAAATCCGTTCCGGCAACCTTTTTATATAATGCCGGCGAAATATAGGCAAACCCGAAGGTTTTATAATCCGGCATAAGCTGACTTGAATCACGCACGCAAATGAGATATTCCGACGATTTCACAAGTCCCTTTATTACGCATTTAATTTCAAGATTTTTATACTTAAGGGTTACGGTATCTCCTACCTTAAAGCCGTTTGCCTTTGCATATTTATCCGAAAGCCAAACACCGTCGGTACTTTTACTGTCATATTTTTCGCCCGAAATTATTTTTACACCCGAAACATCTGCGTTTTCGGTAACGGTAAGCGCTACTGCGTCACCATTCTTTTCTTTAACATCCGCATTGACCGAAAGATAACGGGAAGCCTTTTCCACGCCGTCTATGCTTTCAATTTTTTCAATCTCATCCACAGAAAAGCCTTTTTCCGAGGTTATACGATAGTCGGCAAATCCGGTTTCCTTGTAAAAGGCAAAGGTATTCTTGTCAATGCTTACCCATTCCATATTAAAGCCGACGAAAATACCTACTCCGAGCGCTATCATAATTATCATTGAAATAAATTGCGCTCTGTAAAGCCCCATTGTCCTCCAAAGCTTTTTAAACAGCATATTTTCCCCACCTTTACCAGTCAATCTCATCCGCAGAAGACGGATTTTCCTGTTCGGTTACAGATACTATTTTGCCGTTTTTAACGTGCATAACAACATCCGCCATTTTTGCAATATTCTGATTGTGGGTAACTATTACTATTGTTTTGCCGTAATCTCTTGCCATTTTAAGGAGCAACTTTAAAACAAGCACGCCTGTTTGTGAATCGAGTGCGCCGGTAGGCTCGTCACATAAAAGAATTTCAGGATTTTTCGCAAGCGCCCTGGCGATAGAAACTCTTTGCTGCTCTCCGCCCGAAAGCTCCGACGGAAAGTTTTTAAGGTGGTCGGCAAGTCCTACCTCCTCAATCATTTTTGTTGCGGAAAGCGAGCGGGGAGCTATTTCCTTTACAAGAGCTACATTTTCATGTACCGTAAGCGTAGGCACAAGATTATAAAACTGAAATACAAACCCAACCTTTGCCGCACGGTATTCCGCAAGCTCATCATTTGAAAGCGTGGAAATATCCTTTCCCTCAACAATAATTTTACCGCTTGTGGGGCTGTCAAGACCGCCGAGAAGATTTAAAAGCGTACTTTTTCCGGCTCCGCTCGGACCTAAAATAACAATAAACTTACCCTCTTCAAGGGTCATATTTACTCCGTCAAGTGCCCTTAGCTCGTGGTCACCGCTTGTATATACACGGCTGACATCTTTAAATTCAACTATTGCCATATATAATTCTCCTTTTAAGTTAGCGCCGGCTTACTTTCATTTTTAAAAACAGGGAGACGCCGAAAATCGGCGCCTCCCTTTGTAAAACTATTTCTTGTGGCAGGAGCCGGCCATGGCACAGTGAGCACAATTACAGCCACAGGAGGATTTGCCTTTTTTCTTATTTTTAATCATTGTTACAATAACCGCCGCAACCACGGCAATAAGTATCAGGCTTATTATTATGGTTGCAATATTAAGCTTTAACCATGCAAACATATTGACAGACTCCTTTCACAAATTAGGGTGGAGATAATTAAACTTTTACCTTTGTTGTAAGCTTAGTAGCTTCTTTATAAGGACGAACCAGCATATAAACCATAAGCACAAGTGCTGCTATTGCGAATATAAGACCGATAACATTTACGCTTCCGGTGAACAAACCGCCGAACTGATTTATCATAAGAGCTATTAAGTAAGCAAATCCGCACTGATAACCGATTGCAAACCAAGTCCACTTCGGGCTGTTCATTTCACGCTTGATAGCGCCGATAGCCGCAAAGCAGGGTGCGCAGAGGAGGTTGAACACAAGGAACGAATAACCTGTAATTCCGGTAAACTGTCTTGCAATTTCCGACCAGCCGTCAGGATAAAGAATACCCATTGTTCCGACAATGTTTTCTTTTGCAACAAGACCGGTAATCGAAGCAACAGCAGCCTGCCAGTTACCCCAACCGAGCGGCTTGAATATCCAAGCGATGGCGCCGCCTATTTTTGCAAGAATTGAGGAGCTTATCTGGTCTTCGGAGAGCATTCCGAAAGAACCGTCAACCCAACCGAAGTAGGTTGCAAACCAAACAAAGATTGTTGAAAGAAGGATAATGGTTCCGGCTTTCTTGATGAACGACCAGCCACGCTCCCACATTGAACGGAGAACATTACCGACTGTCGGCCAGTGGTAAGCCGGCAATTCCATAACAAACGGAGCCGGATCGCCTGAGAACATCTTTGTTTTCTTAAGCATAATGCCCGAAATGATTATTGCAGCCATACCGATGAAGTAAGCTGAAGTTGCAACCCAAGCAGAACCGCCGAATATTGCGCCGGCAATCATTGCGATAAACGGAACCTTAGCACCGCAGGGAATAAATGTTGTTGTCATAATGGTCATACGGCGGTCACGCTCGTTTTCAATGGTACGGGACGCCATAATTCCGGGGATTCCGCAGCCTGTTCCTATTAACATCGGGATAAAGGATTTACCCGAAAGTCCGAACTTACGGAAAATACGGTCAAGAACGAATGCTATACGGGACATATATCCGCAAGCTTCGAGGAACGCCAAGAGCAGGAACAAAACAAGCATCTGAGGAACAAAGCCTAAAACAGCGCCAACACCGGCTACGATACCGTCGTTGATAAGTCCTGAAAGCCAATCGGCAGCGCCTGCCTTATCAAGTCCGTCACCTACAAGTACCGGAACACCGGGTACCCAAACGCCGTAATCGGCAGGATCGGGCTCGTCGAAGCCGTTTTTCTCAAAGTAAGAAACAGCGTCCTTATAAGTCATAGCGACAGTGCTTTCCTCGTCAGCACCCGACGGAATTTCCGAATAATATGCGTCAAGCTCGCTTACCTCGAGGGTTTCTTCATCTTCAACCTCAACGGTTGCTTTGTCGGCGCTTGTTTTGAAGTCTTTAATTTCTTCAAGTGCCTTATCTGCATCGAAATCATCATCAGCTACATCAATATCGGTAAATGCCTGAACAGCCTCTGCGGCGGCGGTGTAATCGTCAGCCTCTGCACTGTAAGACTTTGAGCCTATACCGAACAGATGCCAACCGTCTCCGAACAGTCCGTCATTCGCCCAATCGGTAGCGGCGGAGCCAACTGTAACCATTGAGATGTAGTAAACAAGGAACATAACCAATGCAAATATCGGAAGACCGAGCCAGCGGTTTGTTACTACCTTATCGATTTTATCCGAAGTGGAAAGCTGACCTGCATTTTTCTTTTTATAGCAGGCTTTGATTATTGACGCTATGTAAATATAGCGTTCGTTCGTGATTATAGATTCCGCATCGTCGTCCATTTCCTTTTCGGCGGCGGTTATATCGTTTTCTATATGTTCAAGAACTGTTTTGTCAATATCAAGCGAAGCCAAAACCTTGTCGTCACGCTCAAATATTTTTATTGCATACCAACGCTGCTGTTCTTCGGGCATATTGTGAACAGCCGCTTCCTCTATATGAGCGATGGCGTGTTCAACGCAACCCGAAAAGCTGTGCTGCGGAATTGTTTTTGTGTTCTTTGCGGCGTCTATTGCTGCCTCTGCCGCTTCCTTTATACCCGTACCCTTTAATGCGGAAATTTCTACTATTTTACATCCAAGCTGACGGGAAAGCTCCTCGGTGTTGATTTTGTCGCCGTTCTTGCGAACAACGTCCATCATATTGATAGCGATAACCACCGGAATACCAAGCTCAACAAGCTGAGTTGTGAGATAAAGGTTTCTTTCAAGGTTAGTACCGTCAATTATGTTAAGTATTGCATCGGGGCGTTCCGAAATAAGATAATTTCTCGCAACTACCTCTTCAAGAGTGTACGGTGACAGGGAGTAAATACCCGGCAAGTCGGTGATTATAACGCCGTCATGCTTCTTTAATTTTCCTTCCTTTTTTTCAACCGTAACGCCCGGCCAGTTACCTACAAACTGGTTAGAGCCTGTAAGCGCATTGAACAATGTGGTTTTACCGCAGTTCGGGTTGCCCGCAAGGGCAATTCTGATATCCATAGCTTTATCCTCTCACTTTCATTAATTAGCTCATGCTAACCGCAAGGCTTTAAAATAAGGTCTTATTCGACCTCGATCATATCGGCATCGGCTTTTCTGAGCGACAGCTCATAGCCTCTTACCGTAACTTCGATAGGATCCCCGAGCGGTGCAACCTTGCGTACATGAACCTGAACGCCCTTGGTAAGACCCATATCCATAATGCGCCTTTTTACAGCGCCCTCGCCGTGGAGCTTTACCACCGTGTAATTCTCCCCGACTTTTGCTGATTTCAAAGTCTTCATCATTAAATTCCCCTTTTATAAAAAACTAAAATTAAAAACTAAATCATAATTTTCCGTGCCATTTCTTCACTTATGGCTATGCGTGTTTCCTTAACATTCACAATTACATTTCCGGCTAAAGCATTTATGATTTTTACATTTCCGCTGACAACAAAACCAAGATTTTCAAGGTGTTGCCTGACTTCCTGACTTCCGCCGATTTTTTTAATGGTATTATCCTCGCCGACAGCGGCAAGTGTTAAAGGCATCATACCTGTCCCCCGTTTCAAGCCGGAAATTAGCATTAGCTAACTTAAAAGGCTTAAAATTGATTAGCCCTTGCTAACCAATGATATAATACTCCCGTTTTAAAAACTTGTCAAGTGATTTTATCTGACATTTTGGAACTTTTTTCATTTTTGTCAGCATATACAATCAGGTTAGCTTTAACTAACCAATTTAATGTGCAACTTGTCAATACTGCGATCATATCCACTCATCAGAATGGTGGTTCGGTCTGTCAAAAAAAGGTCCGGTTTATGCCGGCTTTTGACTTGTGTCAACCGGATACTCAAATTTATTTGCAGTCTTTTCAAAAATTACAACAAAATTATATTTTTAATTTTTCCGTTGCCAAGTCTTTAAGCCGAAAATTTAAAAATTTGTGGTGACGCTGTTAAAAATATGCTTATAAAAAGCAATTCAATATAATATGGTACAAACACTTCGGCATATAAAATACCGAGGTGTTATTTTTTATGAAATACTTAATTATAACAAAAAAGCACATAATGCTGGCGCTGTGTTCGGTGTTGGTGGTTACAGCCGTTGTGATAGGCTCGGTTTCCGCAAGGGCAAACACAGACAGAAAACTACCGATTTATTGCGTTGAAACAGAAAAAAAGCAAATAGCAATAAGCTTTGATGCGGCATGGGGTAATGACGATACCCAAACGCTTATTGATATTCTCAAAGAATACAATGTGCCGGCAACATTTTTTGTTGTTGGTTCTTGGGTAGATAAGTACCCCGAATCGGTAAAGGCGCTTGCAGACGCCGGTCATCAAATTCAAAATCATTCCAATACTCACCCGCATATGCCTCAGCTTTCAAAAAATCAGATGTGTGACGAGCTAAAAAGCTGCAACGATAAAATAGAAAAAATCACCGGCGTATGCCCCACACTTCACCGACCGCCTTACGGAGACTATGATAACGCACTTATTGAATCGGTCGAAAGCCTTAATATGCATACGATTCAGTGGTCGGTTGA
>JAFOYI010000063.1 GCA_017391425.1 Clostridia bacterium
GCACAGGTTTCTTCATCTTCAATAGTTGTCATAGTCTGGGGAATATACTCTACTTCGGCTGATATAAAGGTATAACCCTTTGCCTCAAGCGCATCACGCACAGTACCCAATTCATTGGCGTCGGTGGAAATTTCAAACACATCGCCGTCATAATTAAAATCATCGGCGCCTGCCTCTAAAGCGTCTTCCATAACCGTATCCTCGTCACGGCCCTCGGCTTCAATTCTTATCATACCTTTACGGTCGAACATAAAGGTTACAGAACCGCTTTGACCGAGATTGCCGCCGCATTTATCGAAATAATGTCTCATTTCGCCGGCAGTACGGTTGCGGTTATCGGTAAGTGTTTCAACAACCACGGCAACGCCCGACGGACCGTATCCCTCATAAGTAAGCTCTTCATAATTGTTGGCCTCACCGTCACCGGCGGCCTTTTTGATTATTCTTTCAATATTTTCATTTGGAACATTGGCAGCCTTTGCCTTGGCAATAGCATCCTTAAGCTTGCTGTTCTCGTTCGGGTTAGCGCCGCCCGTTTTAACTATTACCGATATTTCTCTTCCTATCTTGGTAAAAACCTTTGCTTTCGCCGCATCGGTTTTTTCTTTTTTTCTCTTGATATTATTCCATTTTGAATGTCCCGACATTTAAAATCTCCCTTTCGTCAGCCTTAACCATATAATTCTATCACATATCTTTATTTAGTTCAAGTGCTTTTTGACAAATACGCTCAATATCCCCAAAACAGTTTATTTCACCGCACATACGCCGCAGCTGCGCCGCCCCTTCAAGCCCGTGCATATACCATGCGGTGTGCTTTCGTGATTCAAGGATTGCAATATGACTGTCCTTATATTCTTCCATAAGCTTAATTTGTTCCGCTAAAACCGTGAAACGCTTTTCAAGGGTTGGCGGAGTATAGCTTTTGCCGCACATATAGGCGTTTATCTCGTCAAAAATAAACGGATTGCCCTGTGCCGCTCTGCCTACCATAATAAAATCACAGCCTGTTGCTTCGTACATAAAACGGGCGCTTTTGCCGTCTTTTATATCTCCGTTGCCTATAACGGGGATTTTCACCGAATTTTTAACCTTTTCTATGGTTTTATAGTCTATCCCCGGGGCGTACATTTGACTTCTTGTTCTGCCGTGCACTGTTACTGCGGCGGCGCCTGCTGCCTCACAGCGCTTTGCAAGCTCTGGAGCGTTAGTGCTGTCATTATCGTAACCGGTACGCATTTTGACTGTTATCGGAACATTAACAGCATTAACAACAGCTTTTACTATATCAGCCGCAAGCACGGGGTCTTTCATAAGAGCACTGCCGCCGCCGTTGCCTGCAACCTTAGGGGCGGGACACCCCATATTAATATCAATAAAATCGGGCGAAAATCTTAATGCTGCCCGTGCCGCATCAGCCATTATTTCGGGGACACTCCCGAAAATCTGCGACGCAAAAGGCCGCTCCCTTTCAGAACAGGTGAGCAGCGACGCTGATTTTTTATCATTAAGGGTAATACCCTTTGCGCTTGTAAGCTCGCCTACGGTGAATGCAGCGCCGAAGCGCACGCATATTTCACGCATTGCACGGTCCGCAACACCTGCCATGGGAGCCAATGCGGCAAAGCCGCTTATTTCTTTGTTTCCGATTCTCATATGAAGATTATATACGAAATATTAACAATAGTCAAATTTTTTTAAAAATGTGGTGACAATAATTAAAAATAATGTTATACTGTAAAATATATAAGTATGTGGAGCTGATATTTTGAAGCTGCTTGCAATAGACGGTAACAGCATAATAAACCGTGCCTTTTACGGTATAAGACTGCTTACAACAAAGGACGGCAGATACACGAATGCGGTGTACGGTTTTATAAATATTTTAAACAAACTGCTTGAAAGCGAAAAGCCGGACGGCGTAGCGGTGGCGTTTGACCTGAAAGCACCCACCTTCAGGCATAAAAAATACGACGCATATAAGGCGGGCAGAAAGGGTATGCCTGCGGAGCTTGCGGAACAAATGCCTATTATGAAGGAATGGCTTACACTTGCCGGATACACTTGTATAGAGTGCGAGGGGTACGAGGCGGACGATATTCTCGGAACTCTGTCACGGCTTTGCGAAGAAAACGGAGACGAATGTATAATAGCTACGGGCGACCGTGATTCTCTCCAGCTTATTTCCGACAAAACGAGGGTTTTGCTTACCGCAACAAAAATGGGAAGACCTGAAATAATCAATTACGATAAGGCGGCGCTTAAAGAAAAGTACGGTCTTACTCCGCCTGAAATGATAGAGCTTAAAAGCCTTATGGGGGACAGCTCGGATAATATACCGGGTGTTGCCGGCGTCGGTGAAAAGACAGCAACCGACCTTATCTCCCGTTTTCATAATATCGACTGTATATATGACGGACTTGATACGCTTGATATTAAGGAGTCGGTTCGTAAAAAGCTGGCAGACGGTAAAGAAAGCGCCTATTTAAGCCGTGAGCTCGGAACAATTTGCAAAACTGCTCCGATTTCCGATACACCAAACAGCTGCAAAATAAAAGAACGGAACGAGCCGGAGCTGGCAAGACTTATGACAGGTCTTGAATTCTTTAAGCTGATGGAGAAAATGGGCATAACGCCTGATAATTCACCCTCGCAGTTTGAGATTGATTTGTCGGATGCGGTAACATTTGCCGAGGCTCCCTTAAACAGCCTTAAAAAAGAGGATAGGCTTGTTATTTATTCCGAAAACGGGACAACCGTTCTGGTTTCTTCCGGAAAGGCTTGTATTGCCGATGAAGAAACAATTTCTGCTGTTTTAGCAGATAAATCGGTTAAAAAAAGCGTTTATGATTGTAAAAGTATCTATAAAACCAAAGCCGAGGCAGAGGGAATCGTTTTTGACGCTATGCTTGCGGCATATATCTGCAATCCGTCGGCATCGTCGTATTCGGCGGAAAGAATTATGCAGGAATATGTTTCAAAATCTCCCGAAACCGACACCGAAAACGAAGCGATTAAAAACGCGTGCAGATTTTATACGGCTTGTGAAAATCTTGAGACGGAGCTTTCAAAAACCGGTCAAAAAAAGCTTTTCGATGAAATAGAAATGCCGCTTGCAAGGGTTCTTGCCGATATGGAAAGCTACGGCTTTTTGGTTGACTATGACGGACTCAAAGAGCTGTCGGCAGAGCTTGAATCACGCATTAAAGTTATAGAGCAGGAAATTTACGGATTGGTAGGGTACGAGTTTAACCTTAATTCACCAAAACAGCTCGGCGTTGCGCTTTTCGAAAAGCTCGGACTGCCTGCGAAAAAGAAGACAAAAAGCGGATACAGTACAGGGGCTGAGGTGCTTGAAAGCCTTAAATACGCACATCCGGCGGTTTCGTTGCTTTTGAATTACCGTCAGCTTGCAAAGCTTAAATCCACTTATGCAGACGGACTTGTTACCTGCGTTGCAGAGGACGGCCGCATACATTCCACATTTAATCAAACAGAGGCACGGACGGGAAGAATAAGCTCCTCTGAGCCTAATCTTCAAAATATACCCGTAAGAACAAGCGAAGGTAAAAGACTGCGTAAATATTTTATTGCACCGCCCGGAAAGGTTCTGTGCGATGCGGATTATTCACAGATAGAGCTGCGTGTTCTTGCCTGCATAGCTAACGACAAAAATATGATAGACGCCTTTTTAAGCGGAACCGATATACACACGGCTACGGCGTCGCAGGTTTTCGGAATGCCGAAGGAATTGATAACTCCGGAGTTGAGAAGCAGGGCTAAGGCGGTTAATTTCGGTATAGTTTACGGAATAGGAGCTTTTTCGCTTTCAAAGGATATAGGCGTAACACGGGCAGAGGCGGACAGATATATAAAGAATTATCTCGCAAGCTATCCGTCGGTTGCGGCATATATGGAGAATACTATTGAACAGGCTAAAAAAACAGGCTATGTGACCACCTTTTACGGAAGACGGCGTTATCTGCCCGAGCTTTCCAACTCAAACGGTAATCTGCGTGCTTTCGGCGAGAGGGTTGCAAGAAATGCGCCGATACAGGGAACTGCGGCGGATATTATTAAAATAGCTATGATAAGGGTATTTGAGAGACTTAAAAAAGAGCAGCCTGACGCAAGACTGATTTTACAGGTGCATGATGAACTGATAGTTGAATGTGATGAGAAAAACGCCGAAAAGGTATGCGAATTGCTTGAATATGAAATGGAAAATGCCGTAAAGCTTGCGGTTAAGCTTACTGCGGAGGCTCATTACGGTAAGAATTGGTTAGAGGCGAAGGGATAAAATGAATGTCTTATTCGTTTGCACCGGCAATACCTGCCGAAGCCCTATGGCGGAGGGGTATCTGCTTTCTAAAGGACTGAAGGATGTAAATATTATAAGCCGTGGAATAGCGGCGGACGGCTCGCCGGTCTCTGAAAATGCAAAAGCAGTTATGCTTGAGGTCGGAATTGATATAGGCGGCCATATTTCTGCACCTCTCTCTGCGGAAGATGTTAAAAAAGCAGACAGAATTATTTGCTTTTCACCGTCACATGCGGCGATACTTGAAGGCGCTGTTAAAGAGAAAGGTAAAATTTGTTTGCTTAACGACGGAATAACCGATCCGTACGGCGGAAACACGAATATTTACAGGAATTGCCGTGATGAAATTTTTTCGGCGATAGATGAGCTGACGGCAACAGGTTATTTTAATAATTTCAGGATTATACCGATAGAAGCAAGGCATATAGCGCCGATAGCAAAGCTCGAAAAGGTATGCTTTTCCGAACCGTGGTCGGCTGAGGGAATAGTAGGCGCCTACAAAACGGGGACACGCTTTTTTGCGGCGGAGAACAGCGAACATCTTATGGGTTATATCGGAATAAAGGCAGTTATTGACGAGGGATATATTACAAATGTTGCGGTATTTCCGCAGTACAGAAATAAAGGAACCGCCACGGCGCTTATTGAAAGGGTGTTTGAATTTGCCCGTGACAGCCGGCTTGCCTTTGTTTCTCTTGAAGTCAGGGCTTCAAATATTCCGGCGATAACGCTTTATGAAAAGCTCGGATTCAAGACCGAGGGAAGAAGACGGGATTTCTACCGTAATCCGAGGGAAGACGCACTTATTATGACGAAAAGGTTTGAAGAAAATGAAGATACTTGCAATAGAAAGCTCATGTGATGAGACAGCCGCCGCCGTAACAGAGGAGCGAAGTGTGCTGTCGAGCGTTGTTGCAACACAAATAGCGGAGCATAAAATATACGGCGGTGTAGTCCCCGAAATAGCGTCAAGACGGCATACAGAGGCAATCTCTCAGGTTTGCAGTGAGGCTTTAGACAAAGCGGGACTTACATACGGGGATATTGACGCTGTTGCGGTTACATTTGCTCCGGGACTTATCGGTGCGCTTCTTGTCGGCGTAAATTTTGCAAAGGGACTTTCCATGTCGCTTAAAAAGCCGCTTATTCCGGTGCATCATTTAAGGTCGCATATTGCGGCAAATTATATTTCAAATCCAACGCTTAAACCGCCGTTTTTATGTCTGCTGGTATCCGGCGGAAATACGGTTCTTGCCGAGGTTACGGATTACACAAAATTTAAAATTTTAGGCGGCACCCGTGACGACGCCGCCGGCGAATGCTTTGATAAGGCGGCACGCTGTATGGGGCTTGAATATCCGGGCGGGGTAAACCTCGACAAGCTTGCGACCGTTGCGGATACAAAAAAATATCCGCTTCCTCATCCTACGGTAAGCTCGGGGGAGTTTGATTTCAGCTTTTCGGGTCTTAAAACCGCAGTTATGAATCTTATTAACAATTCCTTGCAAAAAGGTGATATAATAGATGTGCCGGTGGTTTGCGCCACCGTAAGGCAGCGTGTGTGTGATATGCTTATTGAAAAAACAATGCTTGTTGCCGAAAAATTCGGATATAAAACGGTAGCCGTGGCAGGCGGCGTATCCGCAAACAGCGAATTGAGGAGCCGTATGACCGAAGAATGTAATAAGAGGGGACTGACCCTTTATTATCCCGAGCTTTGCTATTGCGGTGATAATGCCGCCATGGTCGGAGTTCAGGCGTACTATGAGTTTAAGGACGGCAATTCAGGCTCCGCTTCGCTTAATGCGGCGGCAACATTGCCGATAGATTACAGGTGAAGGGATATGGAAAAATGAACGGGAAAACCTTGGTAATTGTAAATCCGTGCTCCGGAAAGGCAAAAATGCGTACCGAGCTTTTAAATGTGGTTCAGATACTTTCGCAGGACGAAAGTCTTGTTACCGTTTACCCAACGAAGGACAGGGGAGACGCTACGGGCTTTGTCGAAGCCTTAAAGCCCGATGAATATGATAAAATAGTGGTTTGCGGAGGAGACGGAACCCTTAACGAGGTCATTACCGGTCTTATGCGGTCGGGTGTACCGTATACGCTCGGTTACATACCGTCGGGTACTCTTAACGAATGGTCAAGCGGTCTTCACATTGCAAGAAATATAAGGCAGGCCGCCGAGGATATTAACAACGGTACAAAAATTAAGCTTGATATAGGAAAATTCGCAGACAGATATTTTTCGTATACCGCTTCTTTCGGAGCATTTACGGACGCTTCGTATTCCGCACCGCAGGACATTAAGAATGTACTCGGTCAGGCGGCATACTTTTTTGAGGGAATAAAGAGCCTCGGCAACATAAAACCGGTTCATCTTAAAATCGAAGCCGACGGGCGTACAGAGGAAGGCGATTTTCTTTTCGGCGCAATTTCAAACTCAATGTCGGTAGGCGGTATAGTAAAATTTTCCGAATCGTCGGTAAAGCTTAACGACGGAAAATTTGAAGTTTTGCTTATTCGAAATCCTGACAATATATTAAAGCTTCAGCCTGTTATAGACGGTATATTAAAGAAAGATTTGGACCGTCCCGGCATAGATTTTTTCTCTGCGGAAAAGATAACCGTAACAGGCGGAGACGGACTTTCGTGGACGCTTGACGGCGAATATGCAAGGGGCGAAGAAACCGTTGAAATTGAAAATCTTCATAACGCCATTGAGCTTATCGTTCCGCAATAAACGAAATTTTACAGATAAAGTTGATTTAAGGGAGTTTTTTGATGTTTACAAGAGATATAGGGGTCGACCTCGGAACGGCAAATACCCTTGTTTGCGTAAAGGGTAAAGGAATTATTATGCGAGAGCCTTCCGTTGTGGCTTACGATATAAGAAATGATGCAGTAAGAGCCGTAGGAACGGAAGCTAAGGAAATGATAGGCAGAACGCCGGGTTCAATAGTCGCTGTACGCCCTTTAAAGGACGGAGTTATAGCCGACTTTGATGTTACTGCGGCAATGCTTAAAAGATTTATAAGACAGGCTTTAAAGGGCTCGGTGTTTTCAAGAGTCCGTATGGTTGTATGTATACCGGCAGGAGTTACCGAGGTTGAAAGCAGAGCGGTATATGACGCCGCAAAGCAGGCAGGCGCCGCAGACATAGATTTGGTTGAAGAACCTATGGCGGCGGCTGTAGGTGCAGGACTTCCGGTGTGGGACGCCGCAGGCAGTATGGTTGTCGATGTGGGCGGCGGAACAAGCGAGGTTGCCGTAATATCGCTCGGCGATATAGTGACCGCACAGTCTATAAGAATTGCAGGGGATGACCTTGACGAAGCAATAATCGCCTATGTACGCAAAAAGCATAATTTGCTTATAGGCGAAAGAACCGCCGAGCAGATAAAGATTGATATAGGCTCTGCCAAGCCGTATGAAAATGAAACATCGGTTGAAATTAAGGGAAGAAACCAGGTGGACGGCTTGCCCAAAAATGTTATTATAACCTCGGAAGAGGTCAGAAATGCCATGACCGACCCGATTATGCAAATAATAGATACCGTAAGACTTACGCTCGAAAAGACTCCGCCTGAGCTTGCGGCGGATATTATAGACAGGGGAATTACCCTTACAGGCGGCGGAGCGCTGTTAAGAGGCTTTGCGGAGCTTATAGCCGAGGAGACGGGTATGCCCGTTTCGGTTGCAGCAAATCCGCTTGATTGCGTGGTACTCGGAACCGCAAAGCGGCTTGAAGCGGACAGCGGCTTTGAAAATTATGTTTTCCGCAGAGGAAAGAGATTCAGATAATACTTTTGGAGGACAAAAATGCGATTTTTCTTCCGCAGCCGTCAATTTAAAGTGATTGTGGCGGTTATAGTGATTTTAATAATAGTTTCCGCAGTGACGGCGTTTGTCGGCGGCAGAATGTCGCCGCAGGCGGATGTTGTCGGTACGATAACGGCTCCGTTCCGTTCTGTCGCTTCGAAAATCTCATCGGGAATATCCGATTTTGTGGGAGCATATACGGAGGGCGAGAAGCTTTCTGTGGAAAACGCGGAGCTTGAAACCGAAATATCCGAGCTTAGAAAAAAGCTTGCCGAATATGAAAAGGCAACAAAGGAAAATGAGTTCTATAAAAATTATCTTGAAATAAAGGACGAAAATCCGAGCTTTAAGTTTTTGCCGGCTACTCTTATTTCAAGGGATAAGGAAGATCCGTATAAGAGCTTTGTTATTAACAAGGGCTCTGTAAACGGGCTTTCGGCGCACGATCCTGTAATAACAGACGAAGGACTTGTAGGCTACATAGGAGAAGTGGGACTTACCACCGCAAAGGTCAATACGGTATTAAGCGCCGAGCTTACCGCAGGTGCGCTTGACAACCGGACAAGCGATTCGGGTATAGTGTCAGGAACCGTTGAGCTTGCAAATAAGGGTCAGACAAAGTTTTATAATTTGTCACGGTCTTGCAATATTGCGGTAGGAGATTATGTTGTTACATCGGGCGAGGGAATATTTCCCTCGGGTATTCTTATAGGCACTATACAGTCAATAGGAAGTGATAAATATAATACCTCTATTTATGCAAATGTAAAACCGTTTGTAGAGATAGATGAAATCAAAAATGTTATGGTTATAACCGATTTTGACGGTCAGGGAGGACTTGACCCGGAAAAATAATCAAAAAGAAAGGCGGGGAGCGGATATGCAGTTGAAGAAAAAACGCATTCTATTCGGATTTTTCAGCTTTTTACTGTTCTTTTTTTCATTCATAGCGCACTATACGGATTCTATAGATTTAAGCATTAAAAATGCGCAGCCGTTTATCCTGCTTCCGCTTATTACTGCGTTTTCCATGTTTACTACACCGGGAACAGCGGCTGTGTCGGGTCTGGCACTCGGAATATGTATGGATGGCTGTGCCGGCGGCACGGTATGCTTTAATGCGATAGCGATAATGCTTGCGGCGACATTTGTATCAGTGGCGGCAAACAATCTTTTTAACCGAAATATTAAGTCGGCGATTTTGCTTTCGGTTATAATAAGCCTTTTTTATTATATTTTAAGATGGCTGATATTTTATGCGTTTTCATCAGGCTCGCACGATAACCTTACATACCTTTTAAGCTATGCTTTTCCAAGCGTCCTTTATACAAACGCATTTATCTTTCCGTTCTATTTTATATTCAGGTATTTTAACAGTCGGCTTGATCTTACAGCCACAAGGAATTGATTTAAGAAAGGAGAACCGGCTTGCCGTTTAAGAAAAAAAATCAGACTCAAATAACGGTTTTATCTGTTATACTTGCATTGATAATGCTGTTTTATGCGGCGCACATTTACTCAATCCAGGTAGTAAACGCCGCAAAATATGTTGATAAAAACGACGGTGCAACCTCTGTCAGAACGGCTGTTTTAAAGGCTCCGAGAGGCGAAATACTCGATTGCTACGGCAGGCAGATAGCCGTGAACCGTGACGGGTATAATGTTGTTTTTAATAAGGCTTATGTTAAGGATAACCTTAACGATGTTATACTTACGGTTGTAAATCTTTTTGAAGAAAAAAATGTGGAGTGGAAGGACGAGCTTCCGATGAATACGGAAGCGCCTTACGGCTTTAAGGAGGGCGAATCAACCGATAAGCTGATATCAAAGCTTGAGCTTGCACATTATGCAACGGCGCAAAACTGCTTTGACGCTATGGTAAAAAAATACAAGCTTGAGAATTATACTACAGAAGAGCAGAGAAGTATAATGGGCGTAAGGTACAGTATGGATATTGCGGATTTCTCGATTTCCTATCCTTACACATTTGCGGAGGATATTCCGACCGAGCTTATGCGGCAGATATCCGAATCGGGCTTTTTGCTTTCGGGCGTTTCTGTTGAGGTGGTTCCGTTCAGAGAATATACAGACACCTCCCTTGCGGTAAATCTTATCGGTACGGTAGGCCCTATATTTGCAGAGGACTGGGATGAGTACAAGAAAAAAGGGTACTCATATAACGACAAAGTAGGTAAAAGCGGTATTGAAAAATGGGGCGAGGACTACTTAAGAGGTAAAGACGGTGAAATAACATACCGTATAGATACCGAAGGCAATATTATTTCAAGCGAGGTTACAAAAGAGCCTGTTGCAGGAAAAACAATAATGCTGACGCTCGATAAAAAGCTTCAGCGAAGCACGCAGGACTCTATTGAGCGCACGGTTAAAGAGCAACAGGGAAAGGGCGGAACGGCAAGGGCAGGTGCCGCTGTTGCAATAAACATCAATTCAGGGAAAATACTCTGTGCCGCAAACTATCCGACCTATGATTCGGCAACTATAGGAAAAAATTATGACAGCTTGGTGAATGATCCTGCAAAACCCCTTACAGACCGTGCTTTTCAGGGCGTTTATCCGATAGGCTCTACAATAAAGCCTGCTGTTGCGGTTGCGGCACTGCAGAATAATCTGTACAAGATCGGAGAGACTGTCAACTGCGTTATGACATACGATTATTTTGACGATTTTAAGCCTAAGTGTATGCATTATCACGGACCGATAGACCTTAACAATGCCCTTGCGAAGAGCTGTAACTATTTCTTTTTTGAAATGGGCAAGCGTCTTGGCGCACAACGCTTGACCGATTATTATAAACAGTTCGGTCTCGGCGTGGCAACCGGTGTTGAGGTTGATGACAGCAAAGGCATACTTAAACAAGCTAATTCAAACGGCGGCGGCGATACGCTTCAGTTTGCAATAGGTCAGCTGAACGCTTTTACACCCTTGCAGCTATGCAATTATATAGCAACTCTTTCAAACGGCGGAACTCATTACAGGGCGAGCCTTATCAGTAAAATAGTATCATATGACATTTCTTCCGTTTATGACAACGCAGAGCCTGAGGTTGTAAATAAGGTGGAAATTTCCGAAGCTACGCTTAACGCCGTAAAGGAAGGTATGCTTTCGGTTACAGAGGACGGTACAGGAAGAGCAACACTCGGAAATTATGACATAAAGGTCGGCGGAAAAACAGGTACCGCACAGGTAGAGGGCAAGGCAGACCACAGCTTGTTTGTTGTGTTTGCACCCTATGAAAATCCTGAAATTGCCATCTCGGTTGTGCTTGAAAACGGTGCGTCCGGTGCGGCGGCGGGCGGAATAGTTAAGGATATGCTGGACGCATATTTCTTCTCGGGCTATAACAATAAGGCGGATACTGTTCCTTTTACTGTTTTAGAATGATTGACAAAAATATTAGCTTGTGTTAAAATGTTAAGAAGAAAAAATTTGGTGAGGGTCTGATATATGAGTCAGGTTTATGCCGTTACCTCCGGAAAGGGCGGGGTTGGCAAATCAACCGTAGCTGTCGGATTGGCGTTTGCGTTTGTTCAGCTTGGTAAAAAGGTTCTTCTCGTCGATATGGACGAGGGACTCCGGTGCCTTGATCTTATGCTCGGTGTAGATAAGTCCGCAGTTTTTGACTTGTCCGACATACTTATGGGCAAGGAGATAGACGACGCTGTTTACAGTGTCGACGGATATGACGGACTTTATCTTATACCTGCTCCGGCAGACATCGGTAGGGTTGACGCATTTTCGTTCTCTGTTTTTGCAGGGGATGCCGTCGGGCTTTATGATGTTGTTATATTTGATTTCCCTGCCGGAATGGATTTTTCGCTTTATACAAGTCTTCCTAAGGATACGCTTTTTCTTACTGTTGCGGTACCCGACCCCGTATCCGTAAGGGATGCGGCGGCGGTAAGTCAGAGACTGTATGAGATATCGTGTCAGTCAAGACTCGTTATTAATAATTTTACTTACAGCTTTGTTAAAAAAAGTCTTCATCGCAATGTTGACGATATTATTGATTCTGCCGGTCTTCAGCTGGTAGGTGTAATTCCTCACAGTGATGAGCTTGCTTTTCTTTCGGTAAATCACCGTTTAAAGAGGAAAGGAAAGTCGAATTCCGCTTTTTTGAGGTTAGCAGGCAGACTTTCCGGCGAACAGATTTTACTTCCGAAACTTAAAAAGATATGAAAGGATTTTAAATTATGACGATTGCGCTGATTGCACACGATGCAAAAAAGGAACTTATGGTTCAGTTTTGTATAGCTTACTGCGGCATTTTAAGCAGATATAATCTTGTCGCTACCGGTGCTACCGGCAAAACCGTATCCGAGGCTACGGGACTTGAAATAGTGAGGTTTTTGGGCGGCTCTCAAGGCGGAGCTCAGCAGATAGCTTCAAGAATAGGCTGTGATGAAATAGACCTTCTTCTGTTTTTCAGGGATCCGCTTAATCCTAAACCGAACGAGCCGGACGAGAGGGTGCTTTTAAGACTTTGTGATGTTCATAATATCCCTGTGGCTACAAATATTGCTACGGCTGAAATGCTTATTCACGGCCTTGAACGGGGCGACCTTGATTGGCGTGATATTATAAAGAATAATAATTGATTTTTTCGGGGTCTTACTATGTCTGAAACAAACCGTGCCGTAAAAGGCACTTGCGATGTTTTGCCGAGTGATAGCTATAAGTGGCAATTTGTAGAAAAAAAGATGCTTGAAACCGCAAGGCTTTACGGTTTTAATGAAATTCGTATACCTGTATTTGAGCATACGGAAGTTTTTTTGCGCAGTGTGGGTGATACTACCGATGTTGTGCAAAAGGAAATGTATACATTCGACGATAAGGGCGGTCGTTCTATAACGCTCCGTCCCGAGTTCACTGCCGGAGTTATACGCAGTGCCATTGAAAAGGGACTTGTAAACGGCGCTCTCCCTGTAAAAGCGGCATATGTCGGCGGATGCTACCGTTATGAAAAGCCGCAGGCAGGAAGACTAAGGGAGTTCCACCAGTTCGGTGTTGAATGTATAGGGGCAGCGTCTCCAAATGCAGACGCAGAGGTTATAGCGCTTGCCAATCATGTACTTAATGCTGTCGGAATTGAAAAAATCTCACTTGAAATAAATTCTATAGGCTGTCCGGAATGTCGTAAGGATTACCTTGCGGCGCTCAAAAGCTATTTTGAAAAGCATATTGAAGAGCTTTGCGATACCTGTAAGGACAGGCTTTCACGCAATCCGATGAGAATACTTGACTGTAAATCCCCGGTTTGCAGTGCCATAGCGGCAAATGCTCCCGTTGTTACGGATTATCTGTGTGACGATTGCCGAAATCATTTTGAAGCGGTGCAAAGGCACCTTGATGCGGCAGGTATTGAATATACCGTAAATCCGCATATCGTAAGGGGACTTGATTATTACACAAGAACCGTTTTTGAATTTGTTTCGGGCGATATAGGCGCACAGTCTACCGTTTGCGGCGGCGGCAGATATGACGGTCTCATTTCACAAATGGGCGGTCCTTCTACCGCATCGCTCGGTTTTGCAATGGGAATAGAGCGAATAATGCTTTTGCTTGAGGCACAGGGTACAGCACTTCCGAAACCCGATTACTGCGATTTATATGTCGCCGCTATCGGCGATAGGGCAGAAACGGCGGCAACTGGAATTTGCGAGCTTTTGCGTAAAGACGGGTTCAAGGTGCAAACCGATATTTGCGGCAGAGGTCTTAAGGCTCAGATGAAATTTGCGGACAAAACGGGCGCACGGTTTACAATGGTGCTGGGCGATAACGAATGTGAAAGCGGAAACGCTAAAATTAAAAATATGCAAAGCGGCGAGGAAACCGAAATCAGACTTGACGATATATCGGAAAGCCTTATGCGTATTATGAACTCGGCCGCACTTGGTGAATTAGCCGATTCTATTTTATAATTAAAAGGGCGGTCGCAGACCGCCTATTCGAATTTAAGAGGTGTTTTGGGTTGAAACTTGACAGAATGAACGGTATGAAACGCACCGATTATTGCGGTACGCTTACTAAAGAAAAGGTCGGCAATGAGGTTGTGGTTGCCGGTTGGGTACAGCGCCAAAGGGATTTGGGCGGACTTATATTCGTGGATTTGCGTGACAGGAGCGGTATTGTACAGCTTGCATTTGACGATAACACAGATAAGGAGCTTTTCCAAAAGGCGGCAACCTTGCGCAGTGAGTTTGTGGTTATGGCAAAGGGAACGGTTCGTGTTCGCTCCTCTGTTAATACCGAAATACCTACGGGTGAAATAGAAATTGAGGTTACGGAGCTTAAAATTCTCGGCACGGCGGAGACACCTCCGTTTGAAATATTGCCCGATACCGGTGCTAAAGAGGAATTGAGGCTTAAATACCGTTATCTTGATTTGCGCCGTCCCCCGCTTCAGAAAAATATTATGATGCGTCACAAAATAACCAAGGTGACCCGTGACTATTTTGATGAAAACGGCTTTATAGAAATAGAAACTCCTACTCTTATTAAATCAACACCGGAGGGCGCAAGTGACTATCTTGTACCGTCAAGAGTACATAAGGGAAGCTTTTTTGCACTTCCGCAGTCTCCGCAGCTGTATAAGCAGTTGCTTATGCTTTCGGGTTTTGACCGTTATATGCAGATTGCCCGTTGCTACCGTGACGAGGATTTAAGAGCCGACCGTCAGCCTGAATTTACCCAGATTGATGTTGAAATGTCCTTTGTTGAAAAAGAGGATGTCTTCAAGGTTGCCGAGGGATATGTTAAACGCCTGTTTAAAGATGTGCTAGATGTTGATATTCCGACTCCGTTGCCGAGACTCACTTATACCGAGGCTATGGAAAATTACGGTTCGGATAAGCCGGATACCCGTTTTGATATGAAAATAAAGGATATTTCCGATATTGTGGAAAACTGCGGCTTCGGCGTATTTGCAGACACAGTTAAAAACGGCGGAACGGTACGGGCTATAACCGCCAAGAATGCCGTAGGGGTTTATACAAGGAAAGAAATAGATAAACTTACCGAGGAAGCAAAGGGTATAGGAGCTAAAGGTCTTGCATTTATCCGTTGGGTTGACGATACACCGACCTGTTCGTTTGCAAAATTTATGACCGAGTATGAAATGCAGGCAATTTATGAGCGCACGGGAGCCGAAAAGGGCGATGTGGTTCTGATAGTTGCCGACCGCAAGAAAACGGTGCTTTCGGTACTCGGCGCACTTCGCCTTACTGTTGCAAAGCGGCTTGATATTATACCTGAACAGTACAACTTCCTTTGGATAACGGAATTCCCGTTTTTCGAATACAACGAGGAGACCGGAAATTGGGACGCTATGCATCACCCCTTTACAAAACCGCTTGACGAATGTATACAGTATCTTGATTCCGACCCCGAAAAGGTGTTTGCCGACGCATATGATTTGGTGCTTAACGGTATTGAGCTTTCAAGCGGATCGATAAGAATAACCGACCCCGAACTTCAAAAGCATATGTTTGAGGCGCTCGGTCTTTCGGATGAAGAGTCATACCGTAAATTCGGATTCCTCACCGACGCATTTAAGTACGGCGCTCCTCCGCACGGCGGTATGGGCATAGGGCTTGACAGGCTTACAATGCTTATGTGTGGATGTGATAACCTGCGTGATGTGCTTGCCTTCCCGAAGGTTTCAAATTCAAGCGAGCTTATGTCCGGCGCACCGTCAGAGGTGGACGGCGAACAGCTTAAAGAGCTTTCAATAGCAATACTTGAAAAATAATTCTGAACCGGCTGATATTCAGTCGGTTTATTTTTAAGTGTATTATGCTTTGGAATTTTCAGGCTCGTTATATATATAATTTTCCGACTTGAAAAACAGTGGTGATAAGTATATAATAGTTGTTGAGAAAAATTACGGAGAAATATAATGAAAGTAGCTTTTTATACCCTCGGCTGTAAGGTTAATCAGTACGAAACCGAAGCAATGCGCGAGGCGTTTGTCAGATCGGGGCATACACCTGTTTCGGAGGATGCGCCGTTTGACGCTGTTATTATAAATTCCTGCACGGTTACGGCTGAAAGCGATAGAAAAACCCGTCAGGTTGTGCGTCGGTTCAGGAGAGAAAGACCGGACGCAATTATAATACTGACAGGATGTATGGTTCAGGCATTTTCGAGCGAGGCGCAGGCATTGTCTGAGGCAGATATTGTAGCCGGAAATAAGGATGTTGAAAAAATAGTCTCTTATGCGGAAAAATTTATGCTTGACGGTGAGAGAATTTTCAGCGTGTCGCCGCATGAAAAAAGAGAACGGTTTAATACGCCTACCCTTACGGACTTTGCGGAGCGGACCCGAGCTTATATGAAAATCGAGGACGGATGCGAAAGATTCTGCACTTATTGCATTATACCTACGGCGAGAGGTTTTGTTCGCTCAAAGACGATTGATGAAATAAAGGCAGAGGCAGAAAAATTGGCAGAGGCAGGCTTTTCGGAAATTGTGCTTGTGGGAATAAATCTGACCTCTTACGGAAAAGGCGAAGACATAGACCTTTGCGACGCCGTTTCCGCCGTTTGCGCCGTTGACGGAGTTAAAAGGGTGCGCCTCGGTTCGCTCGAACCCGACCATATGAGCGATGAAATGCTTGAAAGACTGTCGGCGGAAGAAAAGTTTTGTCCTCAATTCCATTTGTCACTGCAGTCGGGTTGCGACGAAACTCTTAAAAGAATGAACCGACATTATGACTCGGCGTTTTACCGTGACCTTGTTTTAAGAATAAGAAAAATCTTTAAAAATGCGGCAATAACCACAGATGTTATGGTAGGATTTGCCGGTGAAACAGAGGAAGAATTTAATAAAAGCCGCTCCTTTGTCGAGGAAATCGGCTTTGCAAAGGTACATATTTTTGCTTACTCAAGGAGAAAAGGAACTGTAGCTTACGGTTTGCCCGGCCAGGTCTCACGCAAGGAAAAAGCCGAAAGAAGTCATTTGATGGGTGAAGTTTCCGCCAAAACAGAAGACCTGTTTTTAAAGTCGCAGGTGGGTAAAATATGCAATGTGCTTTTTGAAACGGCAGAAGACGGATACGCAGAGGGTTACACCGAAAATTATTCCCGTGTAAGGGTTAAGTCGGAAATCAGCTTTTGCGGCAATATAATGCCCGTTAAAATTATATCTGCCGAGGGCACTTACTGTATGGGTGAAATAGTAAAGGACGGAGAAAATGCATAAATATATATCAAATTCTCCGGAAGAAACCGAAGAATTGGGCGTTAAGCTTGCAAAAAAACTCACCGGCGGCGAGGTGGTGGCGTTTAAAGGCGGACTCGGAATGGGAAAAACCTGTTTTACAAGAGGGCTTGCCAAAGGGCTCGGCTTTGACGGGGAAGTAACCTCACCGACCTTTGCGCTTATAAACGAATATATCGGCGGAAGATTGCCGCTTTACCATTTTGATATGTACCGAATTTCAGGCTGGGAGGATCTTTATTCAACCGGTTTTTTCGAGTATCTTGAGCAGGGCGGAGTGATTGCCGCCGAATGGAGCGAAAATATCGAAAATGCCCTTCCGGACAACACGGTTACGGTATCGTTCACAAGAATAGACGATAATATCCGTGAAATTGTCATAAGCGGGGGATGTGCCGAGGGGGAAGAAATATGAAGATACTGTCACTTGAATGTTCTGCAACACCTGCGTCGGCGGCAATAACCGAAAACGGTAAGGTAATAGCTTCGGCGTTTGTAAATGTTAAGCTTACCCATTCGCAGACCCTTATGCCTATGGTTGAAAATCTTTTAAGCTCTGCGGCGCTTGACTTTGACAATATAGACGGACTTGCAATAAGCAACGGTCCGGGTTCATTCACGGGAATAAGGATAGGCATAAGTGCGGTTAAGGGTCTTGCCGCACCGAGAAATCTTCCGTGCGTCGGCGTCTCAACCCTGCTTTCAATGGCGTACAATTTTATTGCTGTTGATTGCATAGTATGTGCGGTTATGGACGCCAGGTGCAATCAGGTGTATAACGCTTTATTCAATATTGAAAACGGAAAAATCACCCGTATTTGCGATGATAGGGCGCTAATGTGCGAAGAATTGGCAAAAGATTTAAAAAAACTCTCGCAAAGAGAGAATAAGTGTGTTATAATAGTCGGCGATGGCAGTGAGGTTTTTTATCCGTATGTCGGGGATACGGCAAATGTTATTGTGTCCTCTGAACGGAACAGGTTTCAGAATGCTGTTTCGGTAGCTCTTGCGGCTGAAGAAATGTTTTCCGAAAATAAGACCGTCACCGCAGAACGCCTGCTGCCTGTGTATTTAAGGCTTCCGCAGGCGGAAAGGGAGCTAAAAAAGAAAAAAGAGGGATTGGCAGAATGAAAATAGCTATCGGGTGTGACCACGGCGGATTTGAACATAAAAACGCTATTGCCGAACATCTTAAAGAACGGGGCTTCAGTGTTGAAGACTTCGGAATTTTTGAAAATAAATCGGTTGATTATCCTGAAATTGCCTTAAAGGTTGCAAACAGCATTAAAAACGGCGAAAACGAGCTGGGAATACTTGTTTGCGGAACCGGAATAGGTATGTCGATGGCGGCAAATAAGGTGAACGGAATAAGGGCTGCCGCTTGCAGCGACCATTTTTCCGCAAAATATACACGGATGCACAACAACGCAAATATTTTGTGCCTTGGCGGCCGTGTTATAGGAATAGGTACGGCATTAGAGCTTGCCGACCTGTTCGTTGATACAGAATATGAGGGCGGCAGGCATCAGCGCCGTCTTGATATGATAACAGATATTGAAAAATCACAAATTTGAAAACGGGGGAATATAAAATGAACAAAAACATATTTGTAATGGATCATCCGCTTATTCAGCACAAGCTTACAATTCTTAGGGATGAGAGAACCGGCTCAAAGCAATTCAGGGAGCTTATAAGCGAGATTGCAATGCTTATGCTGTATGAATCGACAAGGGATCTTCCGCTTGTTGAGGTTGAAACCAAAACTCCGATTACTGTTGCAAAGACCAAAAAGCTTGCAGGTCGCAAAATGGCGTTTGTTCCGATTCTCCGTGCGGGACTCGGTATGGTAGACGGTGTTCTTTCGCTTATTCCGGCGGCAAGGGTCGGTCATATAGGTATGTACCGTGACCCCGAAACTCACAAACCGGTTGATTATTATTGCAAGCTTCCGGCAGATCTTAACGAGCGTGATGTTTTTGTTCTTGACCCGATGCTCGCAACCGGCGGCAGCGCTATTGACGCTGTTTCGAAAATTAAAGAATTCAGCCCCAAAAGAATTAAGTTTATGTGTATAATAGCCGCTCCCGAGGGACTTGAGGCTTTCAGTAAGGCACATCCGGATGTACCGGTTTATTGTGCCGGTCTTGACGACCACCTCAATGAGCATTGCTATATAGTTCCGGGTCTCGGTGATGCCGGCGACCGAATTTTCGGAACAAAATAATATTACAATAATAGACCGCCGCACGGGAATTATGTTCTGTGCGGCGGTTTTGGATTAATAAATGATGTTGCCCGAAAGCCTGTATTCACTCGGTGTAAGTCCGGTGATTTTTTTAAAAGCCTTATTAAAGTTTGCGGTATTGTTATAACCGCACTGTGTGGCTATATCAAGCACGGTTCTGCTCTTTTCTTCGGAAAGAAGCCGTATTGCCGATTCAATTCTTCTTGAATTTATGTAGTCCCACAGTGTTATGCCGCTTACCGAATGAAAAAGCGTGGAATAATAATTCGGACTCATTCCGGCAATTTCCGAAAGTGACGATAAGGTAAAATGTTCGGATAAATGCGTGTCTATATACTGTATTGTCCGCCGTATCGATTTAAGCCTGTCACGATTAAGCTCGGCGGTATCTGCGGAATATCCGAATTCTCTTATAAGTCTTACTATGATTGAGTTGAGACAGGATTTTACAAGCAAGGCATATTCGGTCTCCTTATGCTCTAACTCTGATTTGATTTTTTCGAAAAGCTCGGAAATCTCTTTTGCCTCCGCCTTCGGTATACAGTTGTTAAAATCGGGACTGTGCGAAAAGCAAAAATTAAAATTTCGGTCTGTCAGACTGTCGTGCCGCCTGCCCCATAAATACCTCGGTTCAAAGTGAAGGTTTATAATTTCAAGCCCGTTTTCTCCTACGGCGGTTATACAGTGCTGTTCGTTGCTTGAAAAAACAAAAATTTCGCCGCTTGTTATACGATGCGTTGTTTTCCCGACGGTATATATCCCGTCTCCGGACACCACATAGGTAATTTCAAACATAATGTGACTGTGGCGGAATAACGGTCGTTCCCCCGGCGGAACGGTAGCCTTCCACATTTTTAAAAGGACTCTTGAATCGGAATCCTTTATACTCCCGATGTCGGTTATCATTTTCTCACCTTCGTAATATAGTTTGCAAATACGGTAATATAGTTGATGAAAAAAATGCGTTTGCAAATTAAAATACAAGTAGATTGTAACCTTTTAAATGTATAAAGTCAATCGTAAAATATTTTTCGGAGGTAAAAAATGTTTAATACTTGTTCAAATCCATCTGACCTTAAAATTACAGATATGCGCTTTGTCGATATCGACGGTGCGCCGAAACGCTGCACCATACTTAAAATAATGACCAATCAGGGCATTACCGGATACGGCGAGGTAAGAGACGCTTCAAGCAAAACATATGCGCTTATGCTCAAAAGCCGTATTTTAGGCGAAAACCCCTGCAATGTGGACAGAATTTTCCGTAAAATCAAGCAGTTCGGCGGTCCGTCCCGTCAGGGCGGCGGCGTTTCGGGTATAGAAATTGCGCTGTGGGATTTGGCCGGCAAGGCATACGGAGTACCGATGTATCAGCTTTTAGGCGGCAAATTCCGTGACGAGGTAAGAGTTTACTGCGATACCGATGTTGACGGCAAGCATACCGGTCACGATATGGGACTTGCTTTAAAGAAGCGTATGGATATGGGCTTTACTTTTCTTAAAATGGATTTAGGCATCGGTCTTTTGATGGACGAACCCGGAACCATAAACGCACCCCTCGGCTTTATAGACGATATGAAAAAATACGCTCCGCACATTCTTAATGTTCAGGGCGGTTCTGTTACAGCGGATATGGTTAAAGCGCAGAAAAGCTATTCAATAGTTACAACAGCTCACCCGTTTACAGGTATCCACATTACCGAAAAGGGTCTTGACTATCTTGAAAACTATGTCAAAGAGGTAAGAGAGGTTATAGGCTACGAGGTGCCGCTGGCGATTGACCATTTCGGTCATGTTTGCACCGAAGACTGCATAAGATTTGCACGCCGTATGGAACCGTACAATCTTGCGTGGATTGAGGATATGGTGCCGTGGATGTATACCGACCAGTATGTACGCCTTAAAAACAGCACCACCATTCCTGTTTGCACAGGCGAGGATATTTATTTAAAGGAAGGCTTTGAAACACTTATAAAGGCAGGCGGCGTTTCGGTAATTCACCCTGATATTTTAACCTGCGGCGGTGCTTTGGAGCTTAAAAAGATTGCCGACATAGCGGACGAAAACGGTGTCGCTGTTGCTGTACATATGGCGGAAAGTCCGGTTGCGTGCCTTGCGGCAGTACAAACGGCGGCGGCAATGCACAATGTATTGGCGCTTGAATTCCACTCGGTAGATGTTCCGTGGTGGGCAGATATGGTTACGGGAATTAATAACCCGATATTTGAAAACGGCTTTATTAAAGTGCCCGAAAAGCCCGGTATAGGCTTTGACGAGCTTAACGAGGAAGTTATAAAAGAGCATATAAATCCGAATATCCCCGGTTTCTTTGAGCCAACCGACGAATGGAATAAGGAATTTTCAAACGACAGAATATGGAGCTGATAAAAATTGAATTTATTCAGTGAAAAGAAATTCAAGTCCTCGGTAACAGGCAAGGAGCTAAAATATTTATATTATTCGCCGGATAATACCGACGATGTTCCGCTTATAATTTATTTACACGGTGCCGGAAGCAGAGGGAATGAACTTTCGCAGATATCGCATGTCGGACCGATAGGCGAGCTTGAAAATGGCAGGGCAATACCGGCTAAAATAGCAGCTCCCCAGTGTCACGGCGATACATGGTTTGAATTGTTTGAAACACTAATTGATTTTGCGAAGAATGCCGTGAATGAAAAAGGCGTAGACAAAAGAAGAATATACCTTACCGGTGTAAGTATGGGTGCTTATGCCGCTTGGCAGCTTGCGATGACAATGCCTGATATGTTTGCGGCACTTGTTCCTGTTTGCGGCGGCGGAATGTACTGGAATTCAGAGCGACTTAAAAATATGCCCGTTTGGGCATTTCACGGTGCGCTTGATAATACTGTTCTGCCCGAGGAAAGCATTAAAATGGTGCGGGGCATAAATCAAAACGGAGGAAACGCCAAAATAACCGTATTTGAAAAGGCAGACCATAATGCGTGGGATCCGGCATTTGCGCTTGATGAAATGTGGGATTGGATGTTTAGTCAATCAAAAAAGTAATTTCAGAACAGGAGTTGGTATAAATGGCTGATTTGTTAATTAAAAAATATTATAACGAGGGTCTTTCGTATCTTAGCGAACGCGCGGATGCGGATATAAAGAAAAACCGCACGGGCGATTTTACCGTTATCCTTACCGATAAGGACGGGAAACCGATTGCGGGCAGGGAAATAAGCTTAAATCATAAAACCCACGATTTTGATTTCGGCTGTAACTTCTTTATGTACGGTCAGTACGACACAAAGGAAGAAAACGAGCGCTATGAAAGAGAATGGAAAAAGCTTTTTAATACCGCGGTAGTTCCGTTTTACTGGGAGGGAACAGAGCCTACGCAGGGTTCTATTCGTTACACTTCCGATATGCCGAACAACATATATCGCCGTCCGACTGCTGAAAGCGTAGTAGAGTGGTGCGACAAGAACGGCATAAGAAAAAAAGGACATCCGCTTTTCTGGCATGAATTTTTGCCGCAATGGCTCCCCGAAGACTGGGAAGAGCTTTATCCGCTTTTGGAAAAACGGTTTAAGGAAATATCCGGATATTTTGCCGAAAGAATACCTGTGTTTGATTGCGTGAACGAGCCTGCACGCATTTGGGATGTTGATTTTGACCATAAGAAGGATAATTGGAAGCACATTGTTCCGCCTAAGGACTATGTTAAAACCGTGTTTGAGCTTGCAAGAAAATATTTCCCGAATAACGAGCTCATACTTAACGAGGCGGTAGTCGCATCATTTGCGGAGTTTCACGGCCGTTACAGCGCTTACTATTTGAATGTTAAGGATCTGCTTTCAAGGGGAGTTAAAATCGACCGCATAGGTCTCCAGTGCCATACATTTGAGTCGCCGATGTTCAGAAATGTTTTCGACGCCTCAAGGCTTTATGATGTTTTTGATACATATGCCGACTTTGAAAAGCCTCTTGTGCTTTCCGAAATCAGCGTACCCTCGAAATTCGGCGATGTAAAGGACGAGGAATTTCAGGCGGACGCCGCCCAACAGCTCTATAAGGTTTGCTTCTCACATAAAAGTGTGGACGGGCTCTTCTGGTGGAACCTTACGGATGACGGCATAGCTCCGACAAAGCGTAAGGCGCTCGGTGAAAATCTGCCGTCACAGGGACTTATCGACGGCGATTACCGTGAAAAACCGGCGTATAAGGCGATAGACAGGCTTATAAACAGCGAATGGCGCACAAATGTAACCCTTACAACCGATAAGGACGGAAAGGTAAGCTTTAACGGCTTTAACGGCGAGTACGAGGCTGTTATCGGCGATAAAAAGTATTCGGTTCATCTTTCGGGTGAAAAGGGCGAGCTGACGGCAGTATTAAAGGAGTAAAAAAACAATGAATTTTAACGACAGGGAAAAAATAATTCAGTTAACACCTTTATGGAAGGGCGAGCGTTTGCCCGACGGCAGACCGAAGGTTGAGGATAAATATCTTGACGCGCTTTACGGTATGACGCTTGAGGAGGTCTGGAAGCCTATATTTGTGTTAGGCTATGAGCATCAGTTTGTAGGCGGCGGTGAAAATCCGCTTAACACACTCCATAACGACGACAGAAAGCTCGTCGGCAGAGCAGTGACCTGCACCTATTGCCCGACAAGACCCGATTTGCACGATGTACAGTTCGCGCGCGGCGCCGAGGACGGCTTGCAGGGAAATTATAACCAATGGGTTATAGATAATCTTTACGAGCGCGATGTTGTAGTATGTGATATGTATGATAAAATATATAAGGGTACATTTTTAGGCGGAAACCTTACAACAGCGCTTCAAAAGCACACCAAAACCGGAGGCGCCGTAATTTGGGGCGGAGTGCGTGATGTGGAACAAATGAAAAAGGTGCCGGATGTGCAGGTTTATTACAGAGGAATTGACCCGACTCCTATAAGAGAATTTGTTATGAAGGACTGGAACGATATAACCAATTTCGGCGGTGCGGTTTGCTTGCCGGGAGATGTTGTATTCGGCGCAGGCGGCGGCGTACTCTTTATTCCGTCTCACCTTGTGGCAGATGTTGTTGAGGGAGCGGCAAAAACTCATGTTAAAGACGATTTCGGCTTTGAAATGATTTGTCAGGGCAAATTCACAACCGCCCAGATAGATAAAAACACCTGGACGGAAGAAATGCTTGATATGCTGCTTGACTGGATAAAGACCGACCCGAGAGGAGAGGAATACCGTGACCTTGACTGGTCAAAAGAGTACGATTTAGCTCGCAACGGCGACCCGAATGATACACAGACAGCACTTTGATTTGAGGTGATTATTAATGTCAAACGGCAAACGGGCACTTGTAACAGGATCATCGAGGGGCATAGGCAGAGCAATAGCCATAAGGCTTGCAAAGGACGGCTATGAGGTAATAGTCCACTGTGCGGGAAATACTGCAAAGGCGGAGGAAACAAAAGAAATAATCGAAAAGAACGGTGGGAAAGCAGAGGTTATTAAGGCTAATCTATGTGATACAGCCGAAACTGCGTTTTTGGCAGAAAAAATGGGCAATATAGATGTTCTTGTGCTTAACGCCTCCCTCCAGTACCGTAATCATTGGGATGAGATACCGCTAAGTGAAGTTTACGAACAGTTGAATTGCAATTTCGTTTCTTCTTTAATGCTTATACAGGCGGCAGTTCCGTATATGAAGGAGAAGGGCCGGGGCAGAATTGTAACCGTAGGTTCGGTACAGGAGGCAAAGCCTCATCCCGATATGCTTATATATTCGGCAAGCAAGGCGGCGCAGACCAATATGGTAAAATCGCTTTCGCTCCAGTTGGCACCTTTTGGAATAACGGTTAATAATATGGCGCCGGGTGTTATTTACACCGACCGCAATATTGAGGCGCTGTCAAATCCCGAATACGCCAAAAAGGTTACCGACTCAATTCCCGTCGGATTTTACGGAACTCCGGAAGACTGCGCCGGTACTGTAAGTCTTTTGTGCTCCGATGAAGGCAGATATATAACAGGTCAAAGCATATATGTTGACGGAGGAAAAAGCGTACAATGAAAATACGGTTTTTAGGGCAAAGCGGATATCTTTTAAAAAGCGGTAATACCGAAATTATTATCGACCCGTATCTGTCGGACAGTGTTAATCGGGTTGCCGGAAGACCGAGGATGCTTCCTGTGCCTATAAATCCGGAAAGCATTAACTGCAACGCAGTAATATGCACGCACAATCATCTTGACCATTTAGACCCGGATACTGTGGCAAAAATAAACGAAAATCAGTTTTATATAACCACAAACGAGGGGAAAGAGGAGCTTAAAGGCTTAGGCAGAACAAATGTAAAAGCACTTAGTACGGGGGAAAGTATTACCGTCGGTGATTTTACAATTACAGCCGTTTCGGCTTGTCATACGGTTGAAGCGTTCGGTCTTATAATAGAGGCAGAAAACAAAACCCTTTATTTCAGCGGAGATACGCTTTTTGATGAAAAGCTTTTTGAAATCTCTGTATACAAGCCCGATTATACCTTTATATGTATTAACGGCAGACTCGGTAATATGAATGTTAATGAGGCGCTTGTTACCGCCAAAAAAATCGGAGCACCCGTTAATATACCCAACCACTATGATATGTTTGAGTCAAATTCCGAAAATCCCGCTTTGTTTACGGAAAATATTAAAGGCGGATTTACTATGGAATTTAATACCGAATACACTTTAACAACACAAGGCTTTGAAAAATAAACATTCTTGCAATGAACCCTGCCGTGTGATATACTGTGCTTGCGGAGGCGAAGCATATGACCGACAGGGTATTGTTTATTTTTGAAATGATTGGAATAGTGGCATGCGCCGCATCGGGGGCTTTAGCCGGCATGCATAAGCATATGGATGCTTTCGGTGTGTCGTTTCTTGCTGTTGTTTCCGCAATGGGCGGCGGTATTTTAAGAGATTTAATACTCGGCGCCGTTCCTCCTATTGCTTTTACCAAACCGATTTATGTTATAACTGCGTTTGCGGTGGCACTTGTAATGTTTTTCATAAACAGGTATTTTCCGAAACACAGTTGGGGTAAACTCAAGGGACTTGTGTTTCTTTATATGGATGCGGTGGGACTTGGAGCGTTCACCGTGGTCGGCATTAAAAAGGCTGTAAATATCTATGGGTTCGAGCATCTGTTTTTGGTCTTCTCAACCGGATTTATTACCGGCGTGGGCGGCGGAATACTTAGGGATATTTTAGCAGGTGATACACCGGGAATTTTTATTAAATACTTTTATGCCAGTGCTTCGGTAATCGGGGCTGTAGTCTCAATGGCGGTGTGGAATACCGTAGGTGAAAAGGCGGCTATGCTTATAGGCATAGCGGTTGTACTTGTTTTAAGATTATGTGCGGCACATTTCCGTTGGAATTTGTTTAAAGACCGCAGTGAAGCGGAAAAACCGGGTTCGGAGAGCTAATGCTCCCCGAATCCGGTTTTCAAATATTCAGAAATATCTTTAATTCGCAAAGGCTTTCTGTAATTTTACTATTATTTGATAGTAAAATCAATACTA
>JAFOYI010000064.1 GCA_017391425.1 Clostridia bacterium
GGTATTCTGAAATATGGTGGTTCCCTGAAGAAGAAAAGTGCTAATTCTATACTATTGGCAGACGCATAGCGATTCCAGACATTATAATTTTCTATACCTGTTTTGCACCGAAATTTCGAGCAATAAAAAACGCTCAAAGCCGCATAAACAAAGGCTTTGAGCGTGGTGCGGGTAACAGGAATTGAACCTGCACTTCCTTTCGAAAATATGAACCTGAATCATACGCGTCTGCCAGTTCCGCCATACCCGCATATTTAGTTTTGTTTGCAGGCAGCCGCGCCCGCGTGACTCTTGCGGTTTCCGAAATTTTTTACGGCTTGGAGCGCCGAAAAATTCCGACCGCTACGCCTTTGCCTTGTTCGCTGTATCTGCCACCGGCAGCGCTCACAGGCAAACTGCCTATTCCGCCATATCCGCATATTAAGTATTTATCCTCTAAATTTTACACGGCGAGGACAACCGAGGCGGAGCTTGTTTTTTTCAGATAAATCCTACTCACAGCTTAATACCCACAAATAATTATTATACATACTTCCGGTAAAAAGTCAACATTAAATTTATGCATAATAATTGAATGAGTCGGTCGATAAGCCGAGTTCTGTCGTGGACGGTTATCTATCTCGACGCCGGATTGCTCCGTACGCTCAAGCCGCTTTTCGTAACACGCCGGGCAAGCGTATAGTTACATTCAGCGTTGCTCCGAATAGGGTTTACAGGGTCTCGCCGTTCCCGTGAGACCGGTGAGCTCTTACCTCGCCTTTCCACCCTTACCGCAAAAATCCAAAGACTTTTGAGGCGGTATATCTCTGTTGCACTTTCCCTAAGGTCACCCTCGGCGGCCGTTAGCCGTTATTCTGCCCTGCGGGGCTCGGACTTTCCTCAGATATTTCTATCCGCAACCGTCTGACCGACTCAACACTATTTTAACACATTTTTTAAAATGTGTCAAAAGTATTTTGCGGGAATATTATATAATGTTTGGAGGGTGATTTATGGAAAAGAACAATTTTAAATATTTTTTAGCCGCAAATTCCTGCGAAGGCTTTTACTCGGTTTTTGACAAATCATATTTGGCAGACGGCGAATGGCGAGCATTTATTATTAAAGGTGGACCGGGAACCGGTAAATCTTCTTTTATGAAAAAAATTGCAGACTCGGCAGAAAAAGTCGGATTAAAAACTTTAAGATGCCCATGCAGCTCCGACCCTGATTCTCTTGATGCGGTAATACTGCCGCAAAAAAAGCGAATTATAATGGACGGAACGGCACCGCACACAGTTGACCCGTCATATCCAGGCGTATGTGAAAAAATACTTAACTTCGGTGAATTTTGGAATGACAGTTATTTTGAGGGAAATGAGAAAAATGTTATAGCCGCAACACTATGCAACAAGGCACTCCAGCGCACGGCGGCACAGTATATAAAAGCGGCAGGAGAAATAATGCTTGACAATTACAAAACCGCACTTGCCTGTACCGATAAAATTAAAACCGAACAATTTGCTTTACGGCTTTGTCAAAGAATAATACCCGAAAACAAAAATGAGATTTCCGGCAAAGAATGGATAAGATTTATAGGCGGAATTACGCCGAAAGGCATAGTTTCATTTACCGATACGATAGAGGCAGAAGTAAACGAAAAAATTGTGCTAAGCGACACATACGGCAGTGCTTCAAATATTATAATTGAGAAAATCCGTGAATATGCTCTGAAAAACGGATATGAAATCGTAACACTTAAAAATCCGTTTTTACCGAGTGTTATGACCGACCATATAATAATACCGGAGCTTAACATTGCTGTTGTAACAGAAAACGAATACAACGGGTTTGACAGCAAAGAAAGACGGATACATGCAAGACGGTTTGTTTCCTATTCACAGCTCCATTTAAGCCGTGAAAGAATTAAATTCAACAAAAAAGTTGTTAATGAGCTTTTAGGGACTGCCTGCAATACGCTCAGCTACGCAAAAGCAGTACACGATGAGCTTGAAAGCTATTATATAAAAGCAATGGATTTTGACAAGCTTAATCTATATTGCAAAGATTTTATAAAACATTTTACAGGTTAATCTTTTACCGCCGCAAAAGCGGCGGTAAAATTATTTCTTGAAAAAGTGCTTTAAATATCGTATAATGGCAGACAAAGGGATGTGAATTTAATGAAAATTGCCGTTATTACGGGCGCTTCTTCTGGGCTTGGGAAAGAGTATGCTTTTGCAACCGCAAACAGCCGCCGTGAGATAGATGAAATTTGGCTTATTGCACGGCGTGAGGATAAGCTTAAAGAAATAGCCGAGCAAATCAGCAAAAAGGTCAGAATACTGGCTTTGGATATAACAAAGGACGAATGTATTAATGAATATACTTCTCTTTTGAATGAGCTCAGACCTGAGGTTTCGCTTTTAATAAACAATGCCGGCTTTGGCAAGCTCGGAAATTTTGACGAATTAAGTACTGCCGATAATGGCGGAATGGTTCGTCTTAATTGCGAGGCACTTACGGTTATGACCTCAATTACACTGCCGTTTATGAAAGAAAATTCGGAAATTATAAATACATGCTCAATAGCGGCTTTTGCACCAAATACACGAATGGCGGTTTATTGCTCGACAAAGGCTTATGTTTTAAGTCTTTCTAAAACACTCCGTTCTGAGTTGAAAAGCAGAAAAATCAATGTTCTTGCTGTTTGCCCCGGCCCTATGGATACTGAGTTTTTACCGGTTGCCGGTATAGCTCCCGGTTCAAGTCATACATTTGATACTTTACCACGGGTAAACCCATCTGTAATGGCACGCAAATCGCTTAAAGCATCTGCTGACAAAGAAGGCGTATATACAAATCTTGCTTTTTATAAATTTTACAGGGTTATTGCAAAAATCCTGCCGCACAATTTAGTAATGAAAATGTGCGGAGCATAATTTAAAATGCGTTATACGGAAACCGTATAACGCATTTTTTATCACTTGTCATCCCGGCGAAGGTTGAAACCATTACGGTTTCGCTCGCCGCATCTTTAATGGCAGGAACAACATCCGCCTGAGCATGCCGCACAATCAGACAAGCCCTCCGGCTTTTCAAGCTCAGGGTGCTTTTGATAATAATCGAAAAGCGCCGCCTTTACAGCCTCTTCCGCCAAAACAGAGCAGTGTATTTTATGTGCCGGAAGTCCGTCCAGCGCCTCAACAACCGCTTTGTTTGAAAGCTTAAGCGCCTCGGTTACGGGTTTGCCCTTTATCATTTCGGTTGCCATTGAGCTTGTTGCAATAGCAGAGCCGCAGCCGAAGGTATTAAACTTTACATCGGTTATTATACCATCCTTAATTTTAAGATACATTTTCATTATATCTCCGCATTTTGCATTGCCTACCTCGCCTATCGCATCGGCATCGTCTATTGTTCCGAGATTACGGGGATTTCTGAAATGATCCATTACCTTTTCACTGTATAACATACTGTTTCTTCCCTTCCGTTAAATCTTTCCATACCGGTGACATTGAGCGCAGATACGCCACAACCTCCGGTACATTTTTGATAATATGAGCAACATCTTCTTCGTTATTGTATTCGCTCAGTGAAATTCTGAGCGAACCGTGAGCCACCTCGTGAGGCAGCCCCAACGAAAGCAGAACATGGCTTGGGTCAAGCGAACCTGAAGTACAGGCAGAACCAGATGAAGCACTTATTCCCCTATCGTCAAGCAACAGTAAAAGCGATTCACCCTCAATTCCCTCAAAGCACATATTAAGCGTGCCTGCAAGACCCTTTGTTATATCGCCGTTAATTTTTGAATGAGGAATTTTTGAAAGCTCTGCGGCGACCTTATCACGAAGACCTTTTACATATTCAAAGTTTTTTTCGAGATTTTTGCAGCTTTCTTCAAAAGCCGCAGCCATTCCCATAATTGCAGGTACATTTTCCGTTCCCGCACGCTTTCCTCTTTCCTGGGCGCCGCCCTCAATAAGGGTGTAAAGATTTATTCCTTTTTTAGCATAAAGCATACCCACACCCTTAGGTCCGTGGAACTTATGTGCGGACATAGACAGCATATTTATATTATCTGCCTTAACATCAATTTTTATATGCCCTGCCGCCTGCACCGCATCCGTGTGGAAAAGTACACCCTTTTCACGACATACTGCACCAAGCTCTCTTATCGGCTGAACAGTGCCGATTTCGTTGTTTGCATACATTATTGTTACAAGTGCCGTATCGCTGCGGATTGCGTCCTTAAGCTCCTCGGGACGGACAAAACCGTCTTCGTGTACCGGAAGAAGCGTAACTTCGAACCCTTGCTTTTCAAGCTTTTTAAGTGTATGAAGTACTGCGTGATGCTCAAAAGCCGAAGAAATAATATGCTTTTTCCCCTGCTTTTCACCGAGATATGCACCGGTAAGTATAGCCTGATTATCAGCCTCACTGCCACCGGAGGTAAATGTAATCTCTTTCATATCGCAATTAAGATACTTTGCCATTGTTTCACGGGCACTACACAGTGCTTCCTGCGACTTTTGACCCAATGTATAAAGGCTTGACGGGTTACCGTACATTTCCTTAAAATACGGCAACATAGCATTAAATGCTGTATCGCTTATCTTAGTGGTAGCGGCATTATCAGCATAAACCTTCATAAAACAAATCACATCCTTTATGTTTCTGTGTTAATATATTAACATATAATTCCTATAAAGTCAATAGGAATTTATTTTTCTTCTGTTAATAAATCTTTAAGTGTTACACTATCAAGATAATCGGATATTAGCTTTTCAAGCTTTTGCCAAACCGGCATAGTAGGACAAAGCTCCGCACGCTTGCAGTCACCGTCGCCCGTAAGGCAAGCGCAATTTACAGGAACAAGCTCTCCCTCGGTAGCCTCAAGTATTTCCTTAAGTGTATATTCCTCAGGCTTTCTTTTAAGCATATATCCTCCGCTTTTTCCCCTTTGGCTTTCAACAAAGCCGGCTTTATTAAGAGATGAGATTATAGCCTCAAGATATTTTAGAGATACCTCCTGCCTTGCGGCTATATCCGAAAGCGATATATAACCGCCTGAATGGAGTGCAAGATCTGTCATAACACGCAGTGCATAACGCCCTTTAGTAGAAATCATCATTATTATCACCTTTAATTCCTATTATATCACAGGGAATTAAAAAATGCAATAAAAAAACGGACAGAGCAAATCTGTCCGCCTATCGTAAATTATATACGAAAGCTGTTATATGCTTCCCCGTTTTCAAGATTTTTCCAAATAAAAACTCCGTTCTCAAGCGTCATATAGCTATGGGCGCTGTTTTCTTTGGGAATTGAAACCGAACCTGGATTCATATAAATAAAGCTTTCATTCTCTACACATTTCGGTATATGAGTATGACCGTTAAGCAATATATCACCATTGCAAAGAGGGGGTAAATTACCGCAATTATAAATATGACCGTGAGTTGCATAGATTATTCTGTTATTTAACGGAATAACGGCATAATCGGCAAGTATAGGAAAATCAAGCACCATCTGGTCTACCTCGGTATCACAATTCCCTCTGACGCAAAGGAGCTTATTTTTAAGGGGATTGAGCATTGCAATAACCTTTTTCGGATTATAATCCCTCGGCAAATCGTTTCTCGGACCGTGATAAAGAATATCCCCGAGAATTAAAATTCTGTCTGCCTTTTCGTTTTCTGCCGCTTTCAGCATCATTTCGCAGTAATAAGCCGAACCGTGTATATCGGAAGCAATAAAGAGCTTCATACTTTACCTCGCAATAAGAAAATAAATTACCACAACAACACCGAGTGCAATTCGGTAATAGCCAAATGCCGAGAAGTCGTGTTTTCTAACATAATTCATAAGGAATTTAACTGCAACTACGGAAACAATAAATGAGGTAAGAGTGCCTACAATAAGCACCGCAAGCTCCATTCCCGAAAAAGACATACCGAACTTAAGCAGCTTTATGAAGCTTGCCCCGAACATAACGGGAACCGCAAGGAAAAAGCTGAATTCGGCAGCCGCCACCCTTGAAACACCGATTAATATTGCACCGAGTATTGTAGAACCGCTGCGTGATGTTCCCGGGATTAAGGAGAGCGCCTGAAAGCAACCGATTAAAAGCGCAGTTTTGTATGATATATCGGCAATACTGTTAATTTTAGGCGATTTGCCTTTGTTGCGGCGTTCAATAACTATAAACAAAATACCGTAAATTATAAGCGCTAAGGATACTACTATGTAATTATGAAAATGCTCTTCAAAAAAGTCGTCAAGCGGAATACCGAGAATTGCGGCAGGCAGCATAGCAACTATTACCTTGAACCACATATCCATTACATCTTTTTTTATCAATCCGCCGCCCTTTGTTATATAGTTATATCCCTTGCTTTTATCAAGAGTAAAGGGCCATAGCTTTTTCCAGAATATAACCACAACTGCAAGTATAGCACCGAGCTGAATTACAACATTGAACATCTCCTTAAAATCTTTTGACATATTAAGCTTAATAAACTCATCTGCCAAAATCAAATGACCTGTACTGCTTATAGGCAGCCATTCGGTGATGCCCTCAATAATGCCCAGAATAATCGATTTAATAATATCCATACTTTATCCCCTAAATAAGTTTGCCGCTATTTCCCGAGAATTTCCTTATAAAGCTTAATATACTTGTTTGCCGAAATTCCCCAGCTGTTATCGCACTGCATACAACGCTTGCGAAGAATATCCCAGCCGTCCTTATCGCCGTAACCGCCGACAGCACGCCAAACCGCATTTTCCATTTCGTGAGCATTGTAATTTTTGAATGTAAAGCCGTTGCCCTCGCCGCTTTCGCTGTCGCTTATTGTATCGTTAAGACCGCCGGTTTCCCTCACTATCGGAACGGTGCCGTAACGCAAAGCCACCAACTGGGCCAAACCGCAGGGCTCGGACTGACTCGGCATAAGGAACATATCCGCACCGGCATAAATTTTGTGTGCAAGCTGTGTGTTAAAGCCTAATTTCAGTCCAACCTTATCACGGTGAGCCTCAGCCTCTGAATGGAAGAAGGTTTCAAATTCCCATTCGCCCGAGCCTAATATCACAAACTGAACATCTGCTTTTAAAAGCTCCTCAAACACACATTTAACAAGGTCAAGACCCTTATGCTTAACAAGGCGTGTTACTATGCCGATAACCGGTACATCTGCTCTTTCGGGAAGTCCCATTTCCTTTTGCAGCATTTTCTTATTATACGACTTTCCCTTAATCTCGTCAACAGAATAATTTTTATAAATCATATTATCGGTTTCGGGATTGTAAACATCATAATCAATTCCGTTGACAATTCCGGTAAGCTTAAATGTAAACTGACTGAGTATTCTGTCAAGTCCGTATGAATAATATGGCTCAAGTATTTCATTGGCATATGTGGGAGAAACGGTTGTAACCTTATCCGCACACTGTATGGCGCCCTTTAAAAAGTTGACGCAGCCGTCATATTCAACAAGGCTTTCACACTCGGGCGGAAGACCGATAACATCGCCGTTAAGCTCCTTACCGTATTTGCCCTGATACTGTATGTTATGAATAGTGAAAACGGTTTTAATATCACGGTAGGTTTCATCTGAGCGATACATTGAATTCAGGTATACCGGAACAAGAGCCGTCTGCCAATCGTTGCAGTGAATTATATCCGGCTTAAAACCGATATGCGGTATTATATCAAGCACGGCACGGGAAAAAAATGCAAAACGCTCTGCATCATCATAATGTCCGTAAAGACCGTCACGCTTAAAATAATACTGATTATCGATAAAATAATAAATTACTCCGTCAAGATGAGCCTCAAAAATTCCGCAATACTGGCGTCTCCAAGCAACAGAAACGGTTATACTGCCTATAAAGCTCATTTTTTCCTTAAGCTCATCGGGTATCGAGCTGTAAAGCGGCATTACTATGCGGCATCCGATAAGTCTCCGTCTTAAGGCTTTCGGAAGCGCACCCGCAACATCGGCAAGGCCGCCGGACATTGCAAAGGGATAAGCCTCGCTTGATGCAAATAAAACTTTCATTGTTAATCTCCATTCTGTTTTGTTTTCGGTGTTACATTATAACACTAAAGCACCTGATTTTTCTTTATAAAGAAGCTTTTTTCCGGTGTGCCCTTAAGCACCATTTTTTCACCGATAACCGCATTTTTATCGGCAATTACATTATCTAACTGTGCGCCCTCGCCGACAGCGGTCTCCTGCATTAAAATGCAGTTTTCAACAACGGCTCCCTTTTCTACGGTAACGCCCCTGAAAAGCACGCTGTTTCTTACCGTGCCGTTAATAACGCATCCGTCTGCAATCACGCAGTTCTTTACCTCTGATTTTGTGCCGTACCGTGTAGGCATATCGTCACGGGTTTTTGTAAAAACAGGGCGGTTATTGTTGAAGAGCTGACGGCGCACATCGGAATTAAGCAAATCCATGCTTGCCTTGTAGTAAGAATCCATTCCGTCAAATACCCTTACAAATTCCTTGTGTTCAAAACCGTATATTTTAAGCTTGTCGGTATTTTTAGCAACAATATCCTTTGTAAAGCTTACGGCGCCGTCCTCATACCCTTCGGTAACAAGCGACATAAGCAGTTCACGGGATATTACCGCAACACCTATACAATAATCGGTTTTCTCGGTTGATTTGATACCGAATTTCATTTCCTTAATCCGTTTTCCGTTACCGAAAGTCGGGTATATGGTTTCCTCGTTATTTATCGGCGGTTCGCCGTTATGATATACAAAGGTAATGTCTGCTCCTTTTTCAATATGTGCTTCAACTGCCGCACCTATATCGATATTTGCTACCGAATCTGCCCTGCAAAGGACAATGTTTTCGGCTTTGCAACGGTCAATGTAATCAATCGCACCGTTGAGCGCATCAACAGTACCTGTGTATCTTTTAGTTCCGCTTGTAAGGTACGGCGGAAGCAAATAAAGTCCGCCGTTTTTTCGGTCAAGATCCCAATAAACTCCGTTTCCGACATGGTCCATAAGCGAACGGTAATTTTCCTTTGTTATTATGCCGACGCTTGATACCCCGGCATTTACAAGGTTTGAAAGTGAAAAGTCTACTATTCTGTATCTCGCACCAAAAGGAACAGAAGCAAAGGATCTTTTGGAGGTAAGCTTTTTCAAAAGATTATCGTTTATATTTGCAAAAATTATTCCTGCAACTGCAGAAGTCCTCATTTCACTTCCCCCTCTCTGACATTTTCGGTTATCATTCTGTCAGGCTTAATAACGGCCTTTTTGCCTACCGTAAGCCTGTCGCCTATAACGGTTATTCCCCAATCGTCCGAGCTGTAAACGGCAGGATCCTCGCCTATTACGGCATTTTCGCCTATCACAGCGTCCTCGGCTATAATTGAATATTTAACCTTTGCACCTTTTTTAATTACCGCACCTGGCATTACAAGCGAATACTCGACCGTAGCGCCTTTTTCAACCGTAACATTTTCAAAAAGTATTGAATAATCAAGCCTGCCCTCTACCTCGCAGCCGTCGGTTACAAGTGAGTTTTCAACATTTGCTGTATCTGAAATATACTGCGGCGGCATACCGGTGGTGCGTGAATAAATTCGCCAGTTCTGGTCTGCAAGGTTCAAATCAATTTTAGGATTCAACAGGTCAAGATTTGCTTCCCAAAGCGAATTAACCGTTCCCACATCCTTCCAGTAATCGTTGAAACGGAAAACCTTTAAAAGCTCGCCGGAACCGAGCATAGCCGGAATAACATCTTTACCGAAATCATTTGAGGAGGATGGATTAGCCTCATCCTCGGTAAGATATTTTTTAAGCTTCTGCCATGTGAAAACATAAATGCCCATTGAAGCTAAGTTGCTTTTGGGATTTTTCGGTTTTTCTTCAAACTCGTAAATTGTGCCGTCTTCCTTTGTGTTCATTATACCGAAGCGTGAGGCTTCCTCCATAGTAACCTCAAGAACCGCTATTGTGCAGGCGGCACGGGACTCCTCGTGAGCCTCTATCATTTTGGAATAATCCATCTTGTAAATATGGTCGCCTGAAAGAACAAGCACATATTCGGGATTATAACGCTCAATAAATTCAATATTCTGATATATTGCATTTGCAGTACCCTTATACCAATTTCCGCCCTGTTGGCCCTGATACGGCGGAAGAATATGAACGCCTCCGTTTGTTCTGTCAAGATCCCACGGCTTGCCCGAGCCGACATAATCGTTAAGCTCAAGCGGTTTGTACTGTGTAAGTATACCCACCGTATCTATACCGGAATTGGCACAGTTGGAAAGCGGAAAATCAATTATCCTGTATTTGCCGCCGTAAGGAACGGCAGGCTTTGCAATTTTACTTGTTAATACACCGAGTCTGCTGCCTTGTCCGCCTGCAAGGAGCATAGCAACGCATTTTTTGCTGTTCATCATAACACTCCTGACATACTGAAATTTAAGACATTAAGTAACACTTAATTTTATTGTACAAGTCTTTTATTTATTACTCTTTTTAGGTTTGGCAGACGGAACCCTGAAATAACTTACCGACATTGCCGGTATATCAAGTGCAACCGAATTTTCAAAGCCGTGCATCGGCACGCTTTCGCTTTTATAGCTTTTAATGCCGGTACTTACAGTACCGCCGTATTTTTCGCTTTCCGAGCAGAAAATCCGCTTATAGGTGCCTTTTTTAGGAACACCGATACGGTAGTTTTCACGGGCAACGGGTACAAAATTGCAAACCGTTATAATTTCACTTCCCGACTTATCAATACGCCTGAAGGATATAATACTCTGCGTATTATCATCGTTTGAAATCCAACCGAAGCCGTCCCACGAATAATCAATTTCCCAAAATTCCGGGTTTTTAAGATAAAACCTGTTAAGCTCCGCAACATAGCTCTGCATATTCTTATGGGCGTCATAGTCGAGCAAAAGCCAATCAAGCTCATTTTTATAATTCCATTCGATAAACTGGGCAAATTCCTGACCCATAAACAAAAGCTTTTTACCGGGGTGCGCCGCCATATATGCATAAAAAGCACGGAGAGACGCAAATTTCATATCATATTCGCCCGGCATTTTTTCAATCATAGAGCATTTCCCGTGCACAACCTCATCGTGCGATATAGGCAGAATAAAATTCTCCGAAAATGCATAGAAAAACGAAAAAGTAAGACAATCGTGATTATCCTTGCGGAAAAGCGGGTCAAGCGACATATAACGGAGCATATCGTTCATCCAACCCATATTCCATTTGAAGTTGAACCCGAGTCCCCCGTCGTGCGGCGGCTTAGTGACAAGCGGCCATGCGGTTGATTCCTCCGCAATCATCATAACAGACGGATCCGCCTTAAATGCGGCGGAATTAACTTCCTTTAAAAACTCTACTGCCTCAAGATTTTCTCTTCCGCCGTAAGAATTGGGTATCCATTCGCCGCCCTGTCTGCCGTAATCAAGATAAAGCATTGAGGCTACTGCGTCTACCCTGAGACCGTCCGCATGGTATTCTTTAAGCCAAAACACAGCGCTTGATATTAAAAAGCTTCTTACCTGCGGCTTTGCGTAATCAAATACAACCGTTCCCCATTCCTTATGCTCGCCCTTCCTCGGGTCGGCATATTCATAGCAAGCTGTACCGTCAAAGCGATAGAGACCGAAAGCGTCCTTCGGGAAATGTGCCGGTACCCAGTCAAGAATAACTCCTATACCGTTTTGATGCATTATATCAACAAACTCTTTAAAATCGTCGGGCTTGCCGTAACGGGAGGTCGGGGCAAAATAACCGGAAACCTGATAGCCCCACGATCCCTCATACGGATATTCGGTTACCGGCATAAGCTCAACATGGGTATAATTCATTTTCTTAAGATATTTTGAAAGCTCTTTTGCAAGGGTTACATAATCGTATGTATTCCCGTCTTTAAAGCGTTTCCATGAGCCGGCGTGAACCTCGTATATATTTACGGGGGACTCGTATATATTAACCTTGCTCTTATGTGCAAGCCATTCCTCATCTTTCCATTTGTAATCCGATTTATACAGCTTAGAGGCATTTGCCGGCGCCGTTTCATAATGTCTTGCGTAAGGGTCGGATTTTAAAATGACCGTTCCGTCAGAGCCTGTTACCGAATATTTATAAATATCGTATTGCTTAAGACCTTTAATTTTCTTTTCCCAAATGCCGTCACCGATATTCTCCATACGGTGTGCCTCGGAATTCCATTCATTAAAGTCTCCCACAACAGAGACCGTCTTTGCATTAGGCGCCCAAACCCGAAAAACCGCCGTATTTCCCCTTAAAAAAGAGCCGAGAAATTCATAGGCGTCAAAAGCCTTTCCGGAAACGAATTTATTTTTAAATTCTTTCATGCTGCACCTCTTTGTATTTCCCCATAAAATGCGGGATATTTAATCTACGGTTTTATTATAGCAACATTTATGTTAATTTTCAAGTTATTTTTGTTAAAACTCCGAAAGTTGGGAAAAATATTCCGAACAAGATTTGGTATATTTCCACAAATATCGACATATTTTCCATAATAGAACAAAAATACCGCCGTAAATTTAAAATTCACAGCGGTACTGTATTTATTTATTAATCTGATATTACTTTTTTAAGATTTTCCCTTTGTATCGTATTTACGGACTCATCGGAAAATAACGATGAATATGAAAATAAAACATATCCTTTTACATTGCCGTTTTTCTTACATTCTTCAGCCTGTCTTGCAATTATATCGGTGCCGTTTTCCCATTCCGCCTTATCCGCTTCCGATGTAGGGTTTATCTTATACGGTGCAAGACCTATTTTCAGTCCCACGCTGCCGTTAATCTTTGAAAGCTTAATCCATTCCTTTAAAAGGTTTTCAAACTTAAAATCATCATCCGGATAATCATAGCCGAAATAAAGCTGAGGTATTATGTAATCTATATATCCGCACTTTATCCATTCCGTAACATCGGCATAAAGCTCATTGTAATTTTTATCAACCGACGCCATAGGACTTACGGAAAACTCAATATTCTTATTCACATATTTTACCGCATTATAGCATCCCGATATCATCATATTCACATTTGAACGGCGCCATTCCGAAAGAGCAAGCGGTTTTTCTGCCGCAGCACAGTATTTTTCGTAGCTTACTCTATCAAATTCGGGATCGGCTGTCGGGTAAAAATAATCGTCAAGATGAAGACCGTCTATCGCATACTTATCAGCGATTTCCTTTACGCCGTTTATTATAAGCTCCCTAACCTCATCCTGTGCGGGATTAAGATATATACCGTTATATTTTATAACATTCAAATCATTATCGGGATTGTCGTCATTTAACCACTTATAGGCAGGACTTTCAGGTCCTGCCTTTTCAATATCTTCAGAACTGCTAAGCACTCTGTAAGGATTAATCCATGCATGAACCTTAATGCCTACGGAATGACAAAGCTCCAATGCGTAGGCAAAGGCGTCATAATCAAACTCCTTTGCCTCGTCAATTATCGGAAACAGGTCGGACGGATAAAGCGAATCGCAATAAGCCCTTACATGGATATAAATTTCATTTATTCCAAGCTCGGTGCAATCAGAAACCGCCGCCGAAAACGCCGACTTAAATCCGTCTTCGCTTTTAAGCATTGAATTAATTTCACTGAACGAAATCCAAACCCCTTTTTCAGCCGTATCCTGATATTCACCTGTGATGTAATCTTCCGCAGTGCTGCCGTTATTATTCGGTGTATCGGCGGTGCAGCCTGCAAGAAATACGGTTATAAGCAAGATTGCAAGGATTTTTTTCATTGTTTTTCTCCGTTCTAATTTTGAGTTTTTTCGTAGCTTATATCAATTTCCCCTAAGGAAAAAGCCTCGTCAGATTCAAGTGTTATGTAAACCGATTTTACTCCGTTCATATGAGGAATAAGCTTTACCGTGTTAAGCGCACCGCAAGTGCAGTCGCCCTCTTTCCCCGAAAGATTTATCTTATCAAAATATTTGCCGTTAATATATATTTTTACATATCCGTCTGTTGCAGCCGAAAGCTGAATACTGTTTAATATCTTGTTTTCACAGATACTTCCGAAATCAAAATGTGCGGTAGAAAGTCTAAAAGGTATATTTTTTGAATTGACCGTCGGCGAATCGTCGGAATTTTCATGTCTTATATCTATATCCTTATTTCCCGAAAGCTTTGCAATATAGAAAGCGTTAATGTCGCTTCCGGTACACAAAATCTTCGGTTCGTCGGAATTTTGCAAAACACCGCGAATGTCTATATCACCGAAATCCCAGAGATACCAACACGTTTTTTTATTCTTTCCGTACTCCATTATAAACACTTTCGACCCTATAATCAAGGCATAGTATTTTCCGAGCACCGCAGAATAGCCCCTGTAGTATGATTTTTTCTTAACATCATAAATCAGTGAATTAACATCACTCGAAAGCTCTTTAATATTTGAAGCGGAATCAAGCGCATATACCTTTAAATCGGTGCCAAACCATGTAAGATATTCGTTATAAACCGTGCAGGAATTTTCGTAGCTGCACCCGTTATTGCCGGAAATCTTTTTGATTTCAAATGTATCGTTATTATAAAATACAGCATCGTTATCTGCAAGTAACGAAGCGGAACTGATAATACTGCCTTTTTTAACCCTGACCGAATAAATTTCGTTCTTTTTAAATGCGTAAACGCTGTTTTTATAATAAACAAGTGCAGTTATTTTATTTCCCCTATCCCCCACAACAACAGAAGAATCGGTCGGAAAATAAAGCGGATTTTTCGGAGATACGCTTATAATCCTGTCGCTGTCAGGTCCGCCCGAAAATACCAGTCCCGAGCTGTTTGAGGCATAGCCGGTGCAGACAATTCCGTTTGAAAAGCTGTTTTCTGTCACCTTGCTTGCAGTCACACATATATTATTTTCATGATACAGACTTGCGTTAGGTATAGTATAATCACCCGTAGGTACAGTAAAATAAATAATCCCCTTTTCTCGGTCAACATTAAGTGTTACATCAACCGAATAAAATTGTTCTGTCTTTGAATTTGTATTCGCACCTATTACCCAATCCACATAATAGCTCGCAGAACCGTAAACACGGCAAATAACCGAATCGTACGAAAGTCCCGAAAACGGCAAACGGAAGCAAGAAGAATGACCGTCCGATGTAAAATAAGCCTTGAAACGGTTTGAAAGCATATTCATGGACTCAAGAAACTTCGGCTGACCCGTAAATGCGTCTCCGTTTGCTTTCGCCTCCTCATAGCGTGTCCCTCTGCCGTTTATATAAACCGTGGGTATGTAAAAATCCGTAATTTGATTCCAGGAAGACAGTTCTTTGTTGATTTCATAAATTCTGTACCCTGTTTCTTTGCTGTTATATTTATTTGCAGTTGTTACAAAAGCAAATATGCCGCCGCCCGAAACAGGAGAAGCGTTGTAAAAAACAATTTTTCCGGGCTGAAAAAAGCTGTCGTCTGAATAACGCGAAAAGTTAATTGTGCCCGTATATTTTTTATTGCCGGAACTGTCTATAAAATACAAACCAAGATAATAAAAGGCATTATCGGTTAATTTTATAACCCCGACAACATCGTTGCTTTCACCGTTTACCGATACCTTACCGCCTATAAATTCATATGTGTAAATATTGCTGTAATCGAGGGCGTGCGATTCTATTATGCTTTCCGTATTTGAGTATAACCCAGGTCTTGATGTGATTTTCCCGTCTGTGTATTCCATATTCAAAATGTCAGAAAGCTTTTTCCCCGACGCTTGCGAACGGGGATCGGAATAATCAATTCCGCCGGATAAATTATTTATTTTAAGCAGCTTTTGTTCCGACTTTTTCAGTGTTTTGTATTTCATAAAAGCTACCCCATATACTCTTTCGGAAGCCGGTCTTCAATTATACTGACGCTTGAAAGCGCTTTTGCCCGTTTTGCCTCATAAAGCTGTGCAAAAACTGCATTTTTACCGGCGTCGCCCTCGGCTAATGATATAAGCATTGCAGTACCGCAGCAAAGTGCGTCAAAAACTTCCTTTGAAACCGATATTTCATCCGAAAGAAATTCAATGTGATAATCACCGAAATCACAAAGCAGCTGATTTATAAGCTCTTTTCCCCTCATGGCTAAAGCTTCCCCGTTTGAAGGACCGCCGTTTTCTCCTGTATAACCAAGTAAATTCATAGCTCTGTTATATATGTCAAGTCCCTGCATCGGTTTTATCCTCCTTAATCAACAAAGAGTTCTTGTCCTTTATTATTCCGTCTGGCATTCTTTCAAGGAATTGGTCACGGTTAATAATCCCTTTTTCATAAAGCGTAATTAAGGTATTTACACATTCCTTTTCGCTGTAGATTGTACCGGTTCCCACATCAATTTTGGAATTAATTATAAGGTTTTTATATTTTGAACCGTCAAACGAAACATATTTTGTACCTGCACCGTCATGCAGTTTTATTTGGCGTTCTCCGTAGCAGGTAATCCAAAAGTCTGCCCATATCCGTGACACTTCCTCGGCAAATGAATAAAATCTGTTCTTAATTATTTGCAGCGGCATTACCGCAGCATTTCTCATTGTCATAAGTGCGGTTGCGTTTTCTGCTCGGCTGTCTCCGAGAGCAACCTCATTAGCACCGCTTTGCGTAAGTGTATTATCAATAAGGGACTGTACGCTGCTTTCAAAATTTTTACTGAAATCGGGAGGCGTTACATATTTAACAGCTCCGTCAACATCCTCGTTGCTGCCGTATACCTTTATTATCTGTCCCGGTTCGTTTGTAATTCCGTCGGGAACCGTATCTCCGTTAATAATCATCATCGGCATACCGGTTGTCATAGCAGACCATACGCTTGCGGTTATCATTCGGTTTATGGCAATCTGGTTTGGTATAAGATATGTAATCTCACTTTCGCCGTAAGCTATACCCGACCTCTTTTCCCAGGAAAAAACCGCTAACGGATACAAACGAAGTCCCGTTTCAAAGGTAGGTCTGATAGTAGCGTGCTCAGTCACCTTTACACTCTTAATTATATAACTGCCGTCGGCGTTATATTCCTTATATAGCTTTGTAAGAACCAAGGTCTTTCCGTCGGCAGAATCATCCTCTATACTGCTTAGTGTAATCGCATCCGCACCGTAATATTCGGCTTCCCTAAGCACATCGTTCGTTTCACGGCAGCTTGAAATAATTATATACGGTTGCTTTTGAATATCCTGCAAATACGGGTCGGCAAAAAATACATTTTCTATATCTAATACCTCGCACGCTATATCTCCCTTTATAGGCATTCGTTTACCGGGGTCTGCATAAAGTCCTGTTTTTATTTTTGAATCCCAATAAGTATATAAAACACCGCTGCCTGTAACATAAGCATTTCTAAGCACTTTTTCGTGCAGTGAATTAAGGTTTACCCTTTCGGCAGTAACATTGTAGTAGTCGCTTAAAGCTGACATTACTGTGTTAATTTCTCCAACTTCGCCTTTACCCAAAGGTGTTACAGGTACGCCCTCTGCCGAAAATGTCACCGAAATCGGCTCGCTTAATATCTGTGACATTTTAAAATCACCGATTCGCTTTATTACATTATGCCTTACAAGCGGTCTGTCATTGCCGCATTTTGCTCCGTACCACTGATCTCCGACATAAAACCTCTCATTTATACGGTTTTGTTCATACATTCCCCGTTTTCCCAGTGAAGATTTAAAATTCACCGCATCATTGTACCGGCTAAATATTGTGAATGGTGTGTCTTTCATATAGTTACCTCCTTGAAATTATTTCGTTTAAAAACTGAGGGAGAGGGATTCCCCTCTCCCCCTATTTTTCCGTTACGCTACCGTAACCTTAGCAATATTGGAGTTCATTCCTGCAATTCCGTCGGTAATACTCTTGACGAAGGAATAGTATGTACCCTTAGTAAGTCCGGTAGGTATTGTGTAGGATGCAGCATTTGCACCGCTTATCTTAACTGCGTTGCGGCCGGTTGCATCATCACAGCTGTACCACTGATATGTAAGCGTACCGGAGCTTGTTGCCGTAACCGAAAGACTTCCGGTTATTTTACCGGCTGAAACGCTTGCATTCTGCGGCTGTGCAGATACGGTAACCGCCGGTGACAGCCATGCCCAAACTGCGTCAAGACCGCTGTTCTTTACGAAAATATCATAATAAATTCTGTAATCGAATTTATAGGCGTCAGCGTCTATGTTCTGTTCGGGAGTGAAAATTCTCATTTTTTCGGTCTTTTTAACAAGATGAGCGCCGTTCTTCGGGCAAACAAGCATATATACCTCACGAGCGCCCGATGCCGGAACAAATCCACCGGCTTCTGCCTTGTTAAAGGTATAAGCTGTCTTCATTCTTTCAGACACAACCGGTATTATGCTTACACCGTTAATGGAATTTACCTTTAATGTAACATCGCCCTGTTTAAACTCGGAAACTGTTATCATTCTCGAAATTTCGGTGCTGTTCTGAATTGCGGCAAACATATAACTGTCAACAAAAGCAACCAGCTCCTCGTCATAACCTACAACCGACTGAACCTCGTTTATAAGCTTACAGAGTGCTTCATACGGCTTTGTAACCGTGCCGTCTACAAGATTTGAACGGGTAGCTGCAAGTCCTGCAAGCTTAGAAATAACATAAGCGTCACATTCGGGAACAACCTTAGTTCTTACATATTCGCCGAGTATTTTTCCGGCAAGATTTGCAATTCCCGTCTCGCTCATATCCTCACGGTCAATCTGCAAGGAACGGGCTCGGTCCATTTTCATAGTATAAGAAGTGTTTGCAACTGTTATTGCACCCTTTGTAAAGCCGGTGTCACGGTCATAGTCCGCAAGACCCTGAAAATCAACATCAGGTATAATAACGGTTTTTGCACCGACAAACTTTGTTGCCAAAGCATTATCGGCAAAAAAGCCGGTAGCACTTTTCTGAGCAAACATTTTATCAAGCTCGTTTGAATATTTTGTTGCATTTTCAATAGAATTAATAGACATAATTTTTCTCCTTGATTTTATAATAATTTATCTCCAAAGGCCCTTTAAAAATTCGGCGGTTTCGGGGTCTGTACCGCCCTTACAGTCTGTTTGTGAACCTACGCTTGATTCGGCAATATTCTGCTGAAGTACTGCTGCATCGGCGGCCTTCTTATTCTCGTTATGCAGATACCTCAAATACTCATCAAGTAACATAGTTCCTTTAAGCTCGGAGTTTTCAATTACCTCTTCGGGCAAATCGGAAATATCGCCGATTTGAGGAAATTCCTTTTTAAGCTCATTAAAACCCATATCATTTTTTGTGCCGTTTTCAAGCTTTATTACATAATCGGCAATTTCCTCGTTACCGCCGCATTTTTCAGTAAGCTCTTTTTTTCTTTTTTCTTTAATGCCTTGTTCAAGCTCACATAAAAATCCGGAAATACTGTTACCGTTTTGTGTCGCTATGCGTTTAAGGTTTTCATAATCCTCCGCAATAGCGTCAAATTTAAGTCCCTTTTGGGCAAGAGTTGCGGCCTCCTCAATTCCCAAATTCCGTATTTCCTTATTAAATTTTACCGGAACGAATACCTTTTCGGCGTCATTCGGTATGGTTTCCTTTTCCGCCGCCACTTCGTTTTCAACTACACCGTCTGGTATGACGGTGCTTTCAACTTCTGCGTTTTTCAATTTAATTCTTTCCTTCCTTTTTTACGGCTGCTCAGTGCCGTCGTAAGATAAAAAATTTTCATATTCTTTTTTCAGTTTTTCAAGCTCAGGCTCTTTTTTTTCGGTTTTTCCTGTTTTTACCGTTTTTACTGCCGGAACAAACATGGTTCCGAAAACAAAGCCGAGTAAAAATGCCGTCAAGGCAAGCAAAAAAGCTATTGCAATAATCATATATCCCATCCTCCGTTAAAATCAGATCTTTTAATTTCAGGTTCTGTCGTTTGCGGCGTGTCCGAATCTGCTTTCGGTCTGAAATGCTTTACATCTTCAAATGCATAACGCATGGCGTCGCATAAATGGTTGTCGCAGTCCTTGGGAGTTCGTATACCGTTTTCACCTGCTTTGTTGCTGTAAATATAGGAAGAAAGCTCTCTGATCATATTAACGCAATTCGGATTAACGGTAATTCTGTATTCGTTAATTGCGGCTATACCGTTCATAATACTGTCTCTTCCCTTTACAGACGGTGTAATTCTCGATATTCCCATTCTTCTTAAATCATCGTTTGATTTCGGCTCGGCGCAGTCAGCTCTGATGCGTTCCTTTGCAAGTCCCAAAGCTTTAATTACTTCGGCAATATCGCAATTTAACATACGCTTTTTGCAAAATTCGCAAAATATATACATTTCCTTATCAATCGGATTTGCCGCAAAGCCCACAAAACCGGTAGGGTCATTTGTATAGCCGTAGTCAAGACCGTAAAAATTTTTCCATTTATACCGCTCGTTACTCGGAATTTCGATTTTCCCTACAGTCCAATTTTCATAAACAAGTCCTTCGGAAATTCCCCAATTTCCAAGCCCTGCAACATCGTATTTTCTCGGGTTTGTTTTTTTCATTCTTTCAAACACCGCACGGTCGGTTTTATCGAGAAATTCATTGTCAAAATAATTGGTGGAAAAGGTTTGAACAGCTTGATTTTCAGTATCAAAAAAACGCTTTTTCAGCCAATGAGAACCGCTCCATGGGTTAAATGTAACTGTGGTCTGCTTATAAAGCGGTGCCTCAAGTTTTCCTCTCGGAACGGATAGGTCAAGCTTATCAAAATCCGATTCACTTGCTATCTCAAACGCCTCTTCAATCCAAACAAAGTTAAGATATCCCGTCGACACCGTTGCAGAAGCAAGCTTTAACACATCGTCAAACCCTCTGAAAATGATTTTTTGCCCCGTCGGCAGATATACCATTTCAAGCGGAGAAACCGTGTTTTTCCACAAATGCGAAACCCCGAGCTTTTCCTGAGCCCACTCAAGCTGTGCAAAGGTGCTGTCACGGTGCGTATTCATAACCTGCCGCACCACAAGAAGATTACTTCCCTTATATTTCATCAGCCTGTAAATAAAGTTGAGAGCCGTTGTTGAAGATTTCTTCGAGCCTTTGCCGCCTTTAAGAACCCTGTACCGTTTTTCGCAATTCCAAAAATCATCATATCCTCCGCCGATAATTTCGGATAGCTTAATTTCCGATATCGTCAATTATCACCACCGATCTGCCGTTACCGGGTTTTTCTCCGTCTTTCTCACTTACAATCGAACGAAGTTCCTTTATTGCCGCCAAATCACCGTTTGCAGCTTTCTTGTAAAGCGCTATCATCACTGCAGCTTTCCTTGTAGGATTTTTAACTGTAAATCCCTCGTCTTTAAGTGACTCTGCCTCTGCGTCGGACAGCCTTTCGTTAAGAAGCGATTTCATGGCTTTATAAAGCAATTTATCGTTTTCCCGCATTTTTATCCCTCCCGGCGAGAACAATAATAAGCTATCGCAATAACGACATTCACCGACATTGTTTATAAATACTTTTTTGCTTAAATATATAGCAATTACGGCGAAACAGCCTTAAACTGTTCCGCCGTAAAATTTTGCTTGACAATTATTATGTTAAATAATATAATGTTATGTGTTGTTTTGAAGTGATTTTCAAAGCTCGACCATGTTGTATATATGTAAAAAACCGAATTAATCGGGGTGTAGCGCAGTTGGTAGCGCGCCTGCTTTGGGACTGTGAGATAGGTAATTCAAGTAAAATCCCAGCCACCTCAAAAAAGCCTTTAATACTGCGGTTTTTCCGCTTTCATATTATTTGAAAATATGCTATAATAGGCTTACGACCACATAGTGTCCCACAGTTGCGGAATTTCTGTAAAAATCCGAGCATAAAATTAAATATTTCGGGGTGTGGCGCAGTTGGTAGCGCGCGACATTTGGGATGTCGATGCCGCAGGTTCGAACCCTGTCACTCCGACCATGTTGTATGTTCATAACGGACTTGACCGTTATGAACATTCTTTTTTATTTGAGCCAGTTTTTGGGTATTAGGGGGCAACCCTAACAAGTGTGGATATTCATCCACGATGCTTGCGAAACCATAGATGATGTGGTATAATTTA
>JAFOYI010000007.1 GCA_017391425.1 Clostridia bacterium
AATGCTTCACCCTCTCCAAAATGTCCTTTCGCTCGTTCATATTCGCACCTCCTGAGAGGAGTATACTCCTCAAGGCGGTGCTTCGCCAGAATTGTACATTTTGAGTTGGCGTTTTTGTGCATTTTCAGTTTAGCATTTATACCGTTCTATTTTGTGAAACAACGATATCCTTATAGCTTACATTCACCCATTCTTTTTACTGTTACACCGCTTAAACGCCCCAATCCGTATTTACATTTGCAAATGCAAGTGAAATTTGTCGAAACAAAAAATTTAATATGAGTTTATATACGGCACTTCCGGGTAATAATTCTAATAGTAATTACGGAGGTGCCGATATGTATAATAACAAGGTTTTTATCTGCGGAGTCGATACATCAAAGCTTCCCGTTCTTAAAGAGGCGCAAAAGGAAGCTCTGTTAAAGAGGGTTAAAAACGGTGATAAAACCGCAAGAGATGAGCTTATAAACGGCAACCTCCGGCTTGTATTAAGCGTTATACAGCGTTTTACGGGAAGGGGCGAAAACCTTGACGATTTGTTCCAAGTAGGCTGTATAGGGCTTATTAAATCAATCGACAACTTTGATATCACACAAAATGTGCGTTTTTCGACATATGCCGTTCCGATGATAATAGGCGAGATAAGGCGTTACCTGCGTGACAACAATGCAATACGGGTAAGCCGTTCAATAAAAGACACCGCCTATAAAGCGATGCAGGCCAAAGAAAAGCTTGCCGCAAAAAAACAGACCGAGCCTACCGTTAAAGAAATTGCGGACGAGCTTGAAATACCGATTGAGGATGTTGTTATAGCGCTTGAAAGTATAGTAAGTCCGGTATCTCTTTATGACCCCGTATATTCCGACGGCGGCGACACAATATATGTACTTGACCAAATCGGCGACAATAACGATGACCGAAACTGGCTTGATGAAATATCACTTAAGGAGTCGATAAAAAACCTCAACGAGCGGGAAAAGCATATACTTTCCCTAAGATTTATGCAAGGAAAAACTCAAATGGAGGTATCTGAGGAAATCGGAATATCCCAAGCCCAAGTATCACGACTTGAAAAAGGTGCATTAAAAAGAATAAGAGAATAATAAAATCGCTCACACCGTAAACGGTGTGAGCGATTTTCAATTACATAGTACCGCCAAGTCCAAAGCTTACCGAAAGCGCTTTGTCAACAAGCCCCATAGACCCTGTGTCGAGTGTTCCCATTTTTTCTTTAAGACGCTGTTTATCAATCGTTCTTACCTGCTCAAGCAGGACTATCGAGTCCTTTGCAAGTCCGCATCCGTCGGCATTAACCGAGATGTGCGTTGGCAGTTTGGTCTTGTCCCGTTGGCTGGTTATTGCGGCGGCGATAACCGTGGGACTGTATTTATTGCCGACATCGTTCTGAATTATAAGTACGGGACGAACGCCGCCCTGCTCGGAACCTACGACCGGACTTAAATCGGCATAATATATTTCTCCTCGCTTAATATTCATTACTGTTTCACACTCCGCAAATATTTATGAGTGACGGATTTATCCGTCAGGCTAATTATATTTTTGCCTTTATTGCTGTTAATTAATCAATTTTTTTGCAGTACCCAATAATATATTATGTTATCTTTAGCGAAGTGTTAAATCATTATTGGTTTCGGTTCATTTTACGCCCGAATCAAGTGCTGTTTTCAAGCCGTTATATAATGATTTATGAGGTGTATATGAAATTTGTCGGTTGCTTAAAAAGCTTTAGAAATGCAAAAAGCTGCTCTGCGATATGGCAGAACAGCGCACTAAAAACTATATTCGAAACTTAAAATATAGTAAAATGAGGGGCAGAAAACTGCCCCTCAAATCTTATTTATTCTTTAATTCAATAGCTTTTTTGACTTTTTCCGCAATATTAACGGCACGCAAACCGAATTCGTCAAGTAGCTTTACAGCCGGTCCCGAATGACCGAATGTATCATACACACCGAGCTTTACTACCGGAACGGGGTATTCCTCGCAAACGGTCTCGCTTACCGCACTGCCGAGTCCGCCGATAACCGAGTGTTCTTCGGCGGTAACTATTGCACCCGTCTCCCTTGCCGCCTTAAGGATGATTTCCTTATCAAGCGGTTTGATTGTATGCATATTGATGATTCGGGCGTTAATACCGTCTTTCTTGAGCAGTTCGTGAGCCTCAAGCGCCTCGTTTACCATAAGTCCTGTAGCTATAACGGTAACATCGTCGCCGTCTTTAAGCTGTACGCCTTTGCCAACCTCAAAGTTATAATCTTCATCAAAAATAACCGGTACCGCAAGTCTGCCGAAACGCATATAAACCGGGCCGTCAAGCTCTATAGCAGCCTTTACCGCCTTTTTTGCTTCTGTCTCATCTGCCGGATTGATAATTGTCATTCCCGGTATTGTACGCATAAGCGCTATATCCTCACAGCACTGGTGAGTAGCACCGTCCTCTCCGACGGAGATACCTGCGTGTGTAGCACCGATTATCACATTAAGGTGCGGATAACCGATAGAGTTTCTCACCTGTTCAAAGGCTCTGCCTGCCGCAAACATTGCAAAAGAGCTGCAAATAACCTTTTTGCCCGTAGCCGCAATACCTGCAGCAATAGACATCATATTTGCTTCTGCAATACCGCAATCGTAAAATCTTTCCGGGAAAGCTTTTTTAAACATTCCTGTTTGTGTTGCCGCCGCAAGGTCAGCGTCCAAAACCAAAAAATCGTCTCTTTCGTTTCCAAGCTCAACAAGCGCCTCGCCATAGCCTACACGGGTTGCTACTTTTTTAATATCTGCCATTTCCATCACTCCTTAATAAGCGCCGCCAAGGCTTCGTTAAGCTCTTTCATTGCCTGCTCGTATAATTCGTCGTCAGGTGCTGCGCCATGCCAATTAACGGCATTTTCCATATACGAAACGCCCTTACCCTTAATGGTTTTTGCGATTATCGCAACCGGCTTATCTACGGTATCGGCTTCCTTAAGAGCGGCCTCAATTTGGTCGAAGTCATTACCGTCTATTGTTATTGTATGCCATTTAAATGCCTCGAACTTTTTATCAATGGGTGCGGCGGAGTTAACCTCTTCAATAGTACCGTCAATCTGAAGATTATTATAATCTATAAATGCGGTAAGATTTGAAAGGTTTTTGTTTCCTGCGAACATAGCTGCTTCCCAAACCTGGCCCTCTTCAATTTCGCCGTCTCCGAGTACGGTATAAACCTTATAGCTATCGCCGAAGTGCTTAGCCGAAAGTGCCATACCGACTGCGGCGGATATACCCTGACCGAGAGAACCTGTGGACATATCAACGCCCGGAATGTGCTTCATATCCGGATGACCCTGTAATATGCTTCCTATATGACGGAGAGTTTTAAGCAGTTCTGTATCGAAATAACCTCTGTATGCAAGAGTGGAATAAAGAGCCGGAGCAGCATGACCCTTTGAAAGTACAAAACGGTCTCTGTCTGCCTTTTTAGGGTCTTTCGGGTCTATATTCATAGCCTTAAAATACAAATAAGTGAGTATTTCGGCTATCGAAAGCGAGCCGCCGGGATGTCCCGACTTTGCGCTGTGTACCCCCTCTATAATTCCCATCCTGATTTTGCAAGCGGTTATTTCAAGTTGTTTTTTCTCCGCAGCGTCCATTAAATCATTCCTTTCTTTTTTGCCAGATAATCTATAAAATCAGCTACCGCACCGTCTTCACAGCTGCAGGCTGTATAATCGGCATACATTTCAACATCCTCAGGAGTGCCTGACGGGACTGCGCTGATATCTGCAGTTTTAATCATTTCAAGATCGTTATAATAATCGCCTATTGCGAAAAGACCGCCTTTTTCTACATTAAGTATTTTACAAAGCTTTTTAAGTGCCGAGGCCTTTGAAACCCCAAAAGGAAACTGCTCGTAATATTTGCGCCTTTTGCCCGCAATTACGGCAGATGTGTCAACAAACGCAGACTCGGTTTTTTCCTGTTCAATCATTTTTTTTACAGAATTAAGCGAATTTTCGTCTTCAAACATCATTACAACTTTATTCCATTTGTAACGGGTCGCTTCGTCATAGCTTACAGCGGTGCTTTCAAGCCATTCGTATTTTTGGTGCACATCCGTTTCCTCATTTTTAAAAACCGTAAGGACCTTATCACCCGAATGTATTTCTATGCCAACATTAAGCCCCATATCAACGACCTTTTTTACAATATAATAATCGTTTTTCGGGATAAAAAGCTCGTCCAGCACCTTTTTGTTTTCGTAGTCATATATCATACAGCCGTTTGACACAATGGACGGCGACACTCTTTTAAGCTTGCTTAACACCGGGCCGACGGCGCCTACTGTCCTTCCGGTTGAAAGGGAAAAGTAACCGCCCTCGCTCATAAAATATTCGATTTTTTCTATATTACGGGGATTAATAACCCCGTTTATAAGCAGTGTACCGTCAATATCGCAAGCCAAAAGGCATCCGGAAAAGAGTCCCATTTTATTTCAACCTTTGCAAAAAATTTTTAAAGTAAGGCGGAAGCTCGGAATCAAATTCCATATATTCTCCCGTTCTCGGATGCACAAATCCTATTTTTTTAGCGTGGAGACACTGACCGCCAAGCTCGGTTATTACCTTTTTAGGACCGTATACATCATCACCTGCCACAGGATGGCCGATATACGCCATATGAACCCTTATCTGGTGCGTTCTCCCTGTTTCAAGCCTTAAAGCGGTGTGGGTAAAGCCGTCAAATCTTTCTATTACCCGATAATGCGTAACTGCATTCCTGCCGCCTGTTACCACAGCCATTTGCTTGCGTTTTACCGGATGTCTGCCAATCGGAGCGTCTACCGTTCCCGAGTCATCCTTAAGCTTGCCGTACACAACCGCCTCATACTCACGCATAAAAGAATGTGCTTTTATTTGTTCGGCAAGACCGATATGCGCCAAATCGTTTTTTGCGACCATTAAAAGACCGCTTGTGTTTTTATCTATACGGTGTACTATTCCGGGGCGCATAACCCCGTTAATACCGGAAAGACTGCTGCCGCAATGAAACATAAGGGCGTTTACCAGCGTTCCGGTGTAGTTGCCTGCCGCCGGATGCACCACCATACCCTTAGGCTTATTTACCACTAAAAGGTCGTTATCCTCATACACAATATCAAGCGGTATGTTTTCGGGAACAATATCATATTCCTTAGGGTCTGACACGGTTATTAAAACAGAGTCTCCTCTTTTTACCTTACAGCTTTTAGAGACTGCCTTTCCGCCGACTAAAACAAGTCCCTCCGAAACAAGCGCCGCCGCCCTTGAACGGGTAATGCTTGCCGCCTTTGAGACAAAAACATCTATACGGGTTTCGCCATCGCACTCGCAAACCGTCTCTATACTATTCATCGGTGTTCTGCTTTTTCTCGGCGGCAATATCAAGAATGAAATAAAGAGCCAAAAGAACTGCCCCCAAAACTATGGCGCAATCCGCAATATTGAATACCGGAAACGACGGGAAAAATTCGAAATGCAGAAAATCAATAACCTTACCGTCTCTGAAAATACGGTCTATCATATTGCCTATTCCGCCCGACAGCACCAAGGTCAACGCCCAAAGCATAAGCCGGCTTCCCTTAGCGTATTTTACAAACAGAGCAATACACACTGCCATTACGGCAAGCGTTACCGCAATAAGTATATATTTTTTGCCCGAAAGCATACCCCAAGCAGCACCGGTATTATGAATATAAGTTAAATCAATAAAGCCTTTAATAAATCCGTATGACTCGCCCAAGACAAAATGGGTTGAAACAAGATATTTTGTATATTGATCCAGCCCCAAAACAACAAGTCCGCCTAAAACTGCGGCTATATAAACAATCAAACCGACACCTCCGGTTTATTCTTCTTCCTGTTCCTCAGGCTCATCCGCAACCTTAAAGCCCTCGTCAGCCGGCTTTTCGTTTACAGGCGCCGATTTAACCTCGGGTTTAATGTTGTTCTTAACCTCGGCGTCCTCGATAAAGCTTTCGGCAGACGGAGCCTTATCCACAGCTGCCGAAATAACCTCCGCCATATGCTTAGGATCCATCGGTGCAGTATCCGGCAAGGATTTAAGCATTTCAAGATGCTCTTTGTACTTTGCGGAAACCGCCGCCTTAAATGCCGACATTTCCATTTTAATCTTATCATAAAGCAGCTGCTGCCTTGCAACGCAGTCATCAGACGCCGCCTTTATGCTGTCTGCCTTAATTTCCGCTGTTTTCACCATATCGGCAAGCTCTTTTTCCAGTCTTGCCTTGCGCTCGTTTGCCTTTATGTCAAAGGCTGTTGCAAGCTCTTTTTCTCTTGCGGTTATAACCTCAATATTAGATTGAGCGTTATTAATTATTTCGGCACTTTTTTGCTTTGCCTCGTCAACAATCTGATCTGCAAGCTTCTGTGCGCTCAAAAGCACGTTCTGAATACTGTTTTGGGAATTTTTGAGACTCTCCATTTCAGCATTCATCGATTCGATTTTTGCTTTATACTCCTTTATGGCACGCTCAAACTGGTTATAGTCGGTTTCTATTCTGTCAAGTAAAATATCGACCTCTTCCTGTTTGTAGCCGCCCATAGCCTTAGTGAATTTTACATTTCTTATTTCTGCAGCTGACAGCATCTGAATTCCTCCTATACATATCTTTTATATTTTATTATTATTCTGTTCTTTTTAGTCCTGTCCTCAAGGGAATCTACAGTAAATCTTCCGCTCCCCCTGACTGAAATCACATCGCCGCCGCAAACGGTTTTGGTCTGCTTTAAAATCGGTACGGAATTAACGGTAACAATACCGCTTTCTATTTTTTCCGTCGCTTTCGTCCTTGAAACCCCGCACAGAGCCGCAATAACACAATCAAGTCTGTCCGAGGCCGCAGTCGCTGAAAATTCCGCAAGCTTGTCGCCTTCGGGCAACGGCAGCTCATACCCTTCTTTAACGGTTACACCCACATTTCCTATCTTGCTTATCTGCGTTAAAACAAACCTTTTAATTTCGTTCGAAACAAACACTACCGCCCTGCCGGGTTCGGTTAATATATCTCCTACGGTTTCACGGCCTATTCCGAGTGCCATAAGCGCACCCAAAAAATCCCTATGCGCAAGCGTATCGTTTTTTCTGAAAAGAAATGTAATTGCAGTTACGGGAAAAGCATATTTCCCCGCCGAGTACGGAAAACAGCCTAAAATCACCCTTTGAGCTTCATCATATCCGCCGAAGTATTCGGCTTTGCAGTCAGTGCTTTTCAGAATATGCTGTGCCGCCGCTTTTTCGTCCGGAGTTAAGAAACCGAGAAACTTAGGCTTTGATGTCCTCTCACAAATTTCCGCAGTATCACGGATTCTTGCGGCAAGTAACTCATTATCCATTAAAAGTAGGCTTTGTTATCGTCAAAATCGTCAAGCATAAGCTCGCCCATAACATCAACATCGGTAGGAACAATAATAAATGTGCTGTTTGCGACCTTACGGATATTTCCGCCGTTTGCGTAAGCAACGCCGCTTAAGAAATCTATAATTCTGCGTGAAACATCACGGTTTGCCGCTTCCAAATTAAGCACTACCGTTTTCTTTGCGTTAAGATGATCGGCTATTGAAGTTACATCCTCAAATCTGTCCGGTTTTACAAGGACAACCTGCATCTGCGAATGATTAAAGCTTACGGTCTTTGATTTTCCGCCGCCTACCACTCTCGGTGCCGGTTCACGCCTTGCAGGCGCAGATTCATAGGAGGAAGTGCGTTTAGGCTTGTCTGCCGGCTTTTCTTCCTCTATATCCTCTATTTCTTCGTCAAAATCGTCCTCATCGGGTATGCTCATAATGTTTTTTATGCTATCCAAAAGTCCCATTTTTTTAGCTCCTTTTTATTTTAAGCTGTAATTGCGTTTTCCGAAAAGCGAGGTTCCCACCCTTACCAGTGTTGCACCCTCACTGACGGCGATATCGAAATCGCCGGACATTCCCATCGATAAAACACTCATACAACTATTATCTATGTTTTTGCCCTTTATGTCAAGAAACAGTTTATACATTTTACGGAAATATTTTCGGGCTTCTTCCGGCACATTTACCACAGGCGGAATACACATAAGGCCCATAATGCGAATATTAGGTAGTTTTGCTATCTGTTTAACGGCATTTTCGGCATCTTCCGGCGCAAAACCGGATTTTGAATCCTCGGCGCCTATATTAATTTCAATCAGAATATCCATAACAAGATTATGCTTTTTTGCCTGCTTCGATATTTCTTCCGCAAGCCTTAATGAATCAACCGATTCTATCATTTCCACCTTGTCGATAATATCCTTAACCTTATTGGTTTGAAGATGCCCGATGAAATGACTGTGAACAGGACTTAAAAGCGAATACTTTGAAAGTAATTCCTGCACCCTGTTTTCACCGACATAGCTTATACCCTTTTCTATTGCATAATTTACAGTATCTGCGTCAACCGTCTTTGTTGCGGCAAGCAGTGTTACATCGTTTACGCTTCTTCCGGATTTTTCTGCTGCTGCGGTAAGTCTTTTAAGGACATCATCATAATTTCTGTCAAATTCTTCAGCTGACAATTTTTCCATCATAAAGATTTTTCCCCTTTACTATAACATCGTCGTACAGTCTGAGTGATTTATCGTCTTCCGTCTGTTTTTCACACAGCATATAATTATCCGCCGAATATATTACGTTCACCTCTACAAATTTCACCTGCATACCCGTAAGAACATATACGCCCCTTTTGGAATCGACAACACGAAGAGCGCTTTTGGGTATTTTAAGTCCGCTGTATTCCCTTTTCACAACAGTCATCGGGCCGGAGCGCATTGATGCAAGCTCGCTGTTCATATCATTACACGCAAAAAGCACCACTGCCGAAGTTGAGTCTGATGAAATGTTAATTTTTTTAACTGTTACGGGGAGCTTTGAAAACGATTTCACCGAAGTGTATATGGTTAACTCGTCTCCCTCTTTATAATTAAGGGAATCATTTATCGGAACAGCCGCCGCTATATACCATTCATAATCGGAAACAAGCTTTCCCACCACATCCGATTGGACGCTTTCCGGCTTTATATCTTTTAAAAATTCAGGTGTAATGCTGTCAAGATTGTCACATTTAAGAATATTCTCGTAACCGTCTGTTTTTGAAACAAAATATCCGGAAATTTCCGCCTTTATGGTATCCTTCGGTGCAGGCAGTGAAGAAGAAAGAGTTGACAGCTCGGATTTAAGCGACTCCAGCTGTTGTGAAAAGTCGGCAGTCTCACCTAAAGCGGCCTGTCTGCGGTTTAAAGCCGACAGCAGGTTTTCGGAGCAGTCGGAAATCTTTTCAAAATTACCGGCAGATCCGCTTACAATCAGCGTATTAAGGCTCTGCTTTACTTTGTTATTTATTACATCAAGGTCTGCCGCCTCTAAATCGTTATAGCTGAGCATTTCTTCCAAATCGGCTATTTTTTTATTTACCGAATCAATGCGGCTTAGTGTAATTGACGCTGATTCGCTGTCATATATATTTGCAATAACGCCGTCCTTCGGGGCACGGTTGCCGTCCCCCGTAATAAAATGCATAACTCCGCCCGAAGAATACCTGACAAGAGTCTCGTTTCTTATAACAAGTCCGGTTACATCAAGTCCGTCCGCCACGGTACAAAAGTTTGCCGATTCGGTTTTTATCGGCTTATAGACCGATGATACTACCTGATGTATCGCAAAAACCGAGATTAATATTATAATAAATGTTTTAAGCACGGTTGAGCCCTTCAATCGGCATTCTCCCTTTCTGAAAATTCCATCACCGTTTTTTCTGCGGCTGACAGTATATCCGCTTCTTCATCGGCATATATCCAGTGTATTCTTTTATCCTTATTAAACCAGGTGAGCTGGCGTTTAGCATATCTTCGAGTTTGCATTTTCAGGTTTTCCACCGCTTTTTCAAGCGTGCAGTCGCCCGAAAAATACCCGAAAAGCTCCTTATGGCCTATCGCCTGAAACGCACCGCCGCCGTTTCTCCCATATGCTTTTCTTGCTTCGTTTTCAAGGCCGTTTTCAAGCATTATATCAACACGGCGGTTTATTCTGTCATAAAGCTTTTGACGGTCACGGTAGGTAATTCCTATCAGGCACGGCTCGATAAGCTTTTCACCCATTCGGGAAAGCTCTTTTTGCTCGGTTATGGTTTTCCCGGTAAGGTAATATACTTCAAACGCTCTTATAATTCTCTTTTTATCGCTCGGATGCAGCTTTGCCGCCGCCTCAGGGTCGATTTTCGAAAGCTCTGCGAGCATATTTTCACCGCCGATTTCGGAAAACCGCTTTGCAATTTCTTCCCGCAGTGTACTGTTTTCCGGCTCATCGGTAAAGAGTATATTGTCTGCAAGTGAATTTATATAAAGACCTGTGCCGCCTACAACTATAGGTAATTTGCCTATACTGTTTATTTCTTTTACCGCATTTCTTGCAAGATCAACATAATCCGCAACGGAAAACTCCGACTCCGGCTCCAAAAATTCAAGCAAACGGTGCTTAATTCCGCACATTTCCTCGTCGCTCGGCACTGCCGAGGCTATCGGAATATTTTTATATATCTGCATTGAATCGGCAGATATTATTTCTCCGTTAAATTTTTTTGCAAGCTTTATGCCAAGCTCGGTTTTACCGGAGGCGGTCGGTCCCACTATAAATACTGTTTTAATTCCGCTCATTGTATACGCCC
>JAFOYI010000065.1 GCA_017391425.1 Clostridia bacterium
ATATCTTTCGTATATCGGCAGCGTTTACCCCGAAATACCGGAAATTCCCGTTACGGGATATTTCGGAACGCAGACAAGGGACGCAGTATATACATTTCAACGGCTTTTCGGTCTGCCGCAAAGCGGACTTGTGGGAGTAAATACATGGAATACCATAGCCGAAGAATATAATGCGCTTAAAGGATGAATTTTTTAAAAGCTTTAGGAAATAATTAAACCGGGTGATAGTATGTCCGGACTGACTTCAGATTATGAGCTTTTAAAAATATCCGGTAATCTTAAGGAGGATATTGCGCTTTTTAAGGAAATATTTAAAAAAGACGCGGTTTTAAGAATGAAACAAATAAGGGTACGCAGTATGTACGAGTATGACTGCGCCCTTTTTTATATGGACGGAATGGTAAATTCCGAAATGCTTAACGAATCGGTTGTAAGACCGCTCTTGCTTGTAAACAGCGAGCGCACCGATATTCCGTTTGCCGATTATATATGCGAGCAGGTGCTTTTCGCAAGCGAGAATAAAACCACGGACAATGTCGCCGATATGCTGAGAGCGGTTATGTACGGCGACACGCTTTTAATAATAGACGGCTGTACGGACGCCGTGACCATAAATACAAAGGGCTGGAAAACCAGAAGCATAAGCGAGCCTGAAAACGAGAGGATACTTGAGGGCCCGAGAGAGGGCTTTAACGAAGCGGCGCTGCCTAATTTGGCACTTATAAGGCGCAAGCTTTTAACTCCGGATTTTTGCACAGAAATGATACGGGTCGGCAAACGAAGCGAGACGGTGGTGTTTTTTTGCTATCTCGATACGCTTGTAAACAAAAAAATGTTAGGCGAGCTTAAAAAAAGAATATCGGAAATTAATATAGACGGAGTTCTTGATACGAACTATATAGTGGAGCAGATAAGGGACAGCAGCGGTTCGCTTTTTAAAACCTCGGGCACAACGGAAAGACCCGATGTTGTTGCGGCAAGCTTACTTGAGGGGCGGATTGCTCTGATAGTGGACGGAACGCCGGTTGCCGCAACGGTGCCTTACCTGTTTTCGGAAAACTTTCAGTCGGACGAGGACTATTATCTTAATTATACGGTTTCATCGGTAGGCAGAGCGCTCAGGTTCATCTGCTTTTTTCTGTCAATCAGTATTCCGTCCGTTTTTATAGCGGCTACGGCTTTCCATAAGGAGCTTTTACCGACATCGCTGGCACTTTCTGTTACACAGCTGAGGGGCGGAGTTCCGTTTCCTGCTGTGGCGGAGTGTATTCTTCTTATATTCGTGTTTGAAATTCTTAAAGAAACAGGAATAAGAACGGCCCAGAGTCTCGGACATGCCCTTAGTATAGTCGGCGGGCTTGTTGTCGGTCAGGCGGCAGTCGAGGCAAGAATAATAAGCGCTCCAATGCTTATAATTGTGGCACTTTCGGGTATTGCCGGGCTTATGATTCCGAGGCTTAAGGCGGCGGTGTTTTATATGCGGCTGATATTGGTGGTATTGGGCGCACTTTTCGGTCTTTACGGATATATCGCAGGTATTACCGTAATGCTTATAAAAATACTCGACCTTACCTCTTTCGGTGTAAGCTATACGGTTTCACTCTCTCATGCGGATTTTCAGAGTCTTAAGGATACCGTTTGGCGGGCGCCGTGGCGCAAAATGCTAAAAAGACCGCTTTTTAACCGCAACAGCGTAAGAATGAGGGAAACGGTGCGGAAATGAAAAAAATAATTTCTGTAATTTTGATTGCGGTTGTTTCAACCCTGCTTTGCGGCTGCGGCGGCGAAAATGCAAAAAGCGACCGCAGATATATGGTTTCGTCGCTCGGCTTCAGCACCGACGGCGCTCTTATAAATGTTTTTGCCGAAATAATTATAGTAAATTCGGAAGACCCCGAGACTTCTCCCGAAACAAAGGTGTTTGCCGCAAGCGCACCCACAATATCGGGCGCACTCGACAAAATAGGCTCGTCTCTTGAAAGACCGATGCTTTTAAATCACTGCGCCGTAATAGCAATAGGTGAAAAAATGACTCCGCTTTGGCTTGGGAAAATATGCGATTACTGTTTTCACGAAAACCGAATAACAATGTCGGCATATATGATTTCGGTAGAGGATCCGTATAAGCTTTTGTCGGAAAAATCACGCTCCTCTGCGGCAAAGGGGTATGATATTATGGGAATGATAGAGCAGCAGAGCGAACGCACCGGACTTTCCTACAACAGCCGTTATTTTGAGGTTGAAGCAAGGCGTGAGGCAGGTAAAAAAATCTTTACCTTGCCGCATTTTATATGCGGTGAAGAAGGCGCTTCGGTAGACGGACTTTCGGTATTTAAGGACGATAGGCTCATAACCGATTTAAGTAATGACGATTCCGGATGTTATGCGGTTATAACGGGAGAATTCGAAAAGGGAACTCTGCGTTTCGGAGCAGAGGAATACCGTCTTCAGTCACGGAAGGTAGATTATCTGTATTCCGATACGGACGAAAATAAAATAATTTTAAAGCTGCGGCTTTCGGGTGAAAATTTCGATGATAAAGCGTGCAAAAGGCTTGAGGATGGGTTAGAGTCGCTGTATGACAGGCTTAAAAGCGAGGTTGGAAACGACGCTTTCGGATTTTATGATATTTTAAGTCTTAAATACAGTGAGTTTGAGGATAAATACCGATCTGAATATGACAACTTTTTCGGCTCTGCCGATTTTATTGCGGAATGTCGAAGCTGAACGGAGATGAATTATAATGGAAAAAGCCGATTACGGCAGACACTTTTTTTGCCTTGCGGCACTTTTTGCGCTTGGCGAATCGGTAATAGGACTTCCGTATTCCGATTCGGGCAAATATTCTTTTCTGGGATTTGCCTTTGCTGTTGCGGCGTCCTTTGCGGTTTTGGGAATTTCTTATTTCCTTTTAAAGTCAAAATCCGTGTTTGGCGTTAAGGCGTATTCTGCGGTGCTTTTGTCGGCGGCGGCAGTGTATGCGCTTTATAATGCCGTAGCGTCTTTTACGGAGTTTTTGCGTTTTGTTGATAAAATTCTTCTTCCGGATACGCCACGGTTTTTCATTGCGGTAATTTTTGTTTTGACCTGTGCCTATTTAACATCAAGAAAAAACAGCGTAATTTTAAAGCTTTCCGTAATTTTTTTCGTTTTGTCTGCGGCAGGGATTATTTTGTTTTTCCTCTTGTCCGTAAAGGACTTTAATACAGAATGGTTTTTGATAAACCGCTTCCCGGGTTTAAAAGCTGTTTTAAAAGAGACGATGCCTATGGCGGCAAGGGTATCTTTGCCGTTTGCGCTTATTCCGTTTGCGGCGGAGTTCTTTATAAACTCAAAAAGTAAAAAATATGCTTTTACCGGTGCCGCCGCAGGACTCGGACTTTTGGTGCTTTGCTTTGCAGACTGCATTTTTCTTTTCGGACCGCAGCTTTCCGCACGCTGTGATTTTCCGCTTGCGGCGGCGGTAAGCACCGTAACCGTCGGTCCGTTATTTACAAGAATGGACGGTCTTGTTTATTGCATTTATTTTGCGACTGCACTTATTAAAACCGCTTTTTGCCTTAAAATTTGCTTTTTTTCGCTTTCAAAACTTAAAATTTGTTTTTACCCCTTGAAAACTCACTGAAATATGTTAAAATTAAAAAGATAAAACAAAAAGGAGTTTTAAGTATGGCAAAAGAAGTTTTGGTTGAAATATCGGCACGCCATGTGCATGTTACGGACGAGGCTCTTGAAATTCTTTTCGGAAAGGGTCACAAGCTTACTCCGAAAAAGAATCTTTCACAGCCCGGTCAGTTTGCCTGTGAGGAAAAGGTTACCGTTGTAGGACCTAAATCTCAGTTAAAAGCGTCAATTTTAGGACCTACCCGTCCCGAAAATCAGGTTGAGCTTTCCCTTACGGACGCCCGTGCAATCGGTGTTACCGCTCCGATAAGAGAATCTGGAGATGTTAAGGGAAGCGGAGTATGTAAGCTTGTAGGTCCTGCCGGTGAGATTGAGCTTACCGAAGGCGTTATTGCCGCAAAGCGCCACATACATATGACACCTGAGGACGCAGAGAAATTCGGCATAAAGGATAAGCAGATAGTAAGCGTTAAAATCCCGACCGAGGGCAGAGCGCTTGTTTTCGGCGATGTTGTTGCAAGAGTAAGCGATAAGTATAAGCTTGCTATGCATATCGATACAGATGAGGCAAACGCCGCCGCAGTACCCGGCAGCTGCATAGGTGAAATACTTGACTGATAAGGAACCGTTAGGTCTTTATCTTCATGTGCCGTTTTGCAAAAAAAGATGCGCTTATTGCAGCTTTTATTCTTCCTTTGACAGCGAGGAGCTTAAAGATGAATATACAAAACGGCTGATTACCGTTATAAAAGAACGGGGCGGCAAAATCAGCCGCCCCGTTAATACTGTTTACTTCGGCGGCGGAACGCCGTCGCTTTTGTATGAAAGGCTGAGCATTATCATGCAGGCGGTAAGGGAAGCTTTCAGTGTTACGGGTGATGCTGAAATAACCCTTGAAGTAAATCCCGGCGGAGACACGGAAAGAATACTTTCGGCCGCAGCCAATGCCGGAATAAACCGACTTTCCGTGGGGGTGCAGAGCGGCTCCGATAAGATGCTTGCACTTCTTGGCAGAACGCACACGGCAAAAGATGCAATCGACACGGTTTCGGCGGCAAGAAAGCTCGGTTTTAAAAACATTTCCGCCGATATAATGATTGCATTGCCCGGTTCTGATATAAAAAGTCTTGAAAACGATATTGATTTTGTTTGCGCTTTAAAGCCTCAGCATATTTCTGCGTATATTTTAAAAACAGAAGAAAATACTCTGTTTTATAAAAAGGCAAAAACGCTTGATTTACCTGACGATGACGGTGCGGCAGACCAATATTTATACTTATGCCGTTGCCTTAAAAGCCGTGGATTTAATCATTATGAAATATCTAATTTTTGCCTTGACGGAATGGAAAGCCGCCATAATCTTAAATATTGGGACTGCTCCGAGTACTTAGGCATAGGACCGTCCGCACATTCGTTTTTAAACGGAAAAAGATTTCATTACCCCGAAAATCTGCACGGCTTTTTAAAAGGCTGTGATCCTGTGCCGGACGGAGACGGGGGAGACGCCGAAGAATATATTATGCTTAGCTTAAGGCTCGGCAGGGGACTTTTGTTTGACGGCTACCGCAAGCGTTTCGGTTCGAACCCGCCTGAGAAGATTATAAATACCGCAAAACCGCTCGAAAAGGTCGGGCTTTGCAGAATTACGGAAAACGGCATATCGCTTACGGACAGGGGTATGGCGGTTTCGAACAGTATAATCACAGAGTTTTTGGAGAGTATGGAATGAATACGCTTAAAATACATTTAATAAGGCACGGCGCAACAGACGCAAATTATAAGGGCGAGTACATAGGATGCCGCACCGATATTCCGCTGGCTCCGGAAGGACTTACCGAGCTTCGCTTGTTGAAGGACGATATAGAATATCCCGAAATACAAAGGCTTTATTCAAGTCCTATGCTCAGGTGCAGACAAACAGGAGCGGTTTTATACCCTGATATGGAGATAGTTCCGGTTGAGGAGCTTAAGGAATACGATTTCGGAAGCTTTGAGGGGAAAACCGCCGCAGAGCTTGAAAACGACCCTGATTTTGTGCCGTGGACTTCGGGAAAGCTTGCCGCACCAAAGGGCGGTGAAGCAAATTCCGAGTTTATAAAGCGTGTGTGCTTAGGCTTTAATAAGATTGCGGTTGATATGGTGAACAGCGGTATTACAAGCTCCGCCGTTATTATGCACGGAGGAGCCATAATGATGTTGCTTGCCGCCGCAGGTCTGCCGAGAAGAAGTCCTGTTGAATGGACAAGCGATTTCGGCAGAGGGTATTCCTTGCTTGTAACTCCGTCGCTTTATTTTAAAAGCGGTGCGGTTGAGGTGTACGATATTATATGACAGAGTACATAAGAATTACAAAGGAAAATATTGATAAAGAGCATATCTGCTGCACTATGTCGGGCAAACAGAGCATAGTTAAAAAAGAGTGGCTTAAACAAATGCATGGGTGCCGATTGAAACCGATGGAAACATATACATAAACTGCCTGTGGATTGCCGCTTGCCCAAAACAGGAAACGGCAAATCAGGTGTGTTATTTGGCGGTTCAAAATGTTCTACCTGACAGTTTAAAAACATATTTTTAACTGTATGGGGAGTGATTCGGAATGTTTAAGGGTCGCATTGCCGCAGTTTTGGCTGTTGTTTTATGCTTTGCCGTTTTCAGCACATTTTTTTTGAAGAAATATGCAAATACTTCTGCTTTAATATCAGGTGATAAAAGACCAATCGTAATTTTAGACGCAGGGCACGGCGGGTTTGACGGCGGAGCGGTTGCACCCGACGGTACGGTTGAAAAGAATATAAATCTTAAGATTGCGGTTAAGCTCAGAGATTTACTTGTCCAAAGCGGATTTAGGGTTATTATGACAAGGGAAAGCGATGTTTCAACCGATGATGTTGAAACAGAAAAGATAGCAACACGCAAAAAGAGCGATCTTAAAAACAGACTCAAGCTTATGGACGATTATCCCGAGGCTGTATTTGTAAGTATTCATCTGAATAAATTTACAACATCTGCCGCAAACGGTTCACAGGTGTTTTACAATGCGAGTATTAATGATTCCAAAAAATTGGGCGATGATATTCAAAAATCAATAGTCAAGCTTTTGCAGCCTGAAAATCTGCGGATAAACAAGCTTGCTACAAGCAGTACATACATACTTTACAATGCCACGGTTCCGGCTGTGCTTGTGGAATGTGGATTTTTAAGCAACACCGAGGAGCTTAAGCGACTTAAAACCGAGGAATATCAAAATAAAATTGCCTTTTGCATTTATTGCGGAATAATGGATTATTACGGAGGATAAAAATGGCGGTTAAAAGTAAAACCGTATTTGTATGCAGCGAATGCGGTTATGAAAGTCCGAAATGGATAGGAAAATGCGCCGGTTGCGGCGCTTGGAATACGATGACGGAGGATGTAAGACTTCCGCAGAAAACAACTGCGGTTGCGGCAAAGCCTCTGCATACCTTCAGCGCACAGCCGTTATCTAAAATCAACGCTTCTGATGAACACCGTTTTGTAACCGGAATAGGCGAGCTTGACAGAGTCCTCGGAGGCGGTATCGTAAAGGGGTCGGTGGTGCTTTTATCGGGTGATCCCGGAATAGGAAAATCAACCATACTTTTACAGGTATGTAATGCGCTTCAGTCTTCCCTTAATATCCTTTATGTTTCGGGCGAGGAATCCGCAATACAGATAAAGCTCAGAGCAAAAAGAATAGGTGTTGAGAGTGACAGCGTTTCGGTAATGACCGAGACTGATGTTCAAACCGTTTGCGAATATATAAATTCCGCAAAACCCGACCTTGTGATAATAGATTCGATTCAAACTATGCAGCACAGCGATATTGCTTCGTCGCCTGGAAGTATAGTTCAGGTGCGTGAGTCGACAAATTTGCTGCTCAGAACCGGAAAAAGTCTTGATATTCCGATTTTCATTGTCGGTCATGTAAACAAGGGCGGCGATATAGCAGGCCCTAAGGTTATGGAGCATATTGTTGACACCGTGCTTTATTTTGAAGGTGAGCGAAATCAGTCCTACCGTATATTAAGGGCAATAAAAAACCGTTTCGGCTCGACAAACGAAATAGGCGTTTTCGAAATGACCGAAACGGGACTTTCCGAGGTAGAAAATCCGTCCGCTATGATGCTTTCGGGCAGAATGAGTGATGTTTCGGGAGGATGTATAACCTGCGTTATAGAGGGGACAAGACCGATTCTGGCGGAGGTTCAGGGGCTTGTAACCGCAACAGGCTTCGGAAATGCAAGGCGTACTGCCAACGGGTTTGATTATAACAGACTTAATTTGCTTTTGGCAGTGCTTGAAAAGCGTCTCGGACTCTATTTTTCAAATCTTGATACATATCTTAACATAGTAGGCGGAATAAGACTGGATGAGCCGGCGGCAGACCTTGCAGTGGCAATGGCTCTGGTATCCGGACTCAGAGATATTCCGATTGATGAAAACACCATTGCATTCGGAGAAATAGGACTTTCCGGCGAGCTCAGGAGCGTCCCGAGGGTTCAGGCGAGAATTACCGAGGCGGCACGCATGGGCTTTAAGCAATGTATAATGCCTAAATCTTCACTAAAACAGGTCACTGCCGCTCCGGAAAATATTAAGCTTATCGGTGTCAGACGGCTTTCCGAGGCAGTCGCCCTCATCAAATGATTTCTTAATGTAGTACGGGCATCCGCCCAAAACGGAATTAACGGTGCTCGGTTTATCAAGGGTACAGTATCCTTCCTTTTGGTATTTGCAGTTTTCGGCACATTGTATTATTCCCACTAACCTTACTCCGTTTCTTCATAACCGCAACAGTTTGCTGTTGCGGTTTGCTTTTTTCATCCGTCATAATCCTCAAGCGCTTTTTCCGCCTCTTCTTTTGTGGGAAATGCAATTCCGGATTCAAGCAAACGAACATCGTCGGGCGGCAAATCGTTTATATTAATTTCGCCGTATATTGTTTTAAGCTCATCTCCGCAGTAAAGCGCAACATTGTTTTTATAGGAACGAATTACCCAAGATGCCGGGCGGTAATCGGCGTTTGACGCCGCAAACCCGGCGGCGGTAAGTATTATTACAACGGCGGCGGTTATCACTACCGAAATTATCATCAGTTTTTTTGTTTTTTTTGAATCCATACTATTCTCCGTTCAATAAGATTACAATATCAGTATTATTTTTGTCCGATTTTTTTCCATTATACAAAAACCGCTTTTAAAAGCTTTATTATACGGAATAATAAAAGCGGAGGATGAGACTATGGAAACCGAAATAAAAGAAAAAGCACTGAAAAAACATTATGAATGGAAAGGTAAAATTGAGGTAGGTGCGAGAATTAAAATAAATACGGCAGATGATCTGTCGCTTGCATACACGCCGGGTGTGGCGGAGCCGTGTCTTAAAATTGCGGCGGACCACAATGAATCCTTTGCACTCACAAGAAGAGCCAACCTGATAGCCGTTGTAACAGACGGATCGGCTGTGTTGGGGCTTGGAAATATCGGTGGACTTGCCGGTATGCCGGTTATGGAGGGTAAATGTATTTTATTTAAGGAATTTGCGGATATTGACGCTTTCCCGATATGTATAAATACCAACGATATTGATGAAATAGTCAATACGGTTTACAGAATATCCGGAAGCTTCGGAGGAATAAATCTTGAGGATATATCTGCACCAAGATGTTTTGAAATTGAAAGAAGGCTGAAAGAAAAATGCGATATACCCGTTTTCCACGACGACCAGCACGGAACGGCGGTTTGTGTTGCGGCTGCGCTTATAAACGCCCTTAAGCTTGTAAATAAGGAACTCGGAACCGTAAAATGCGTTATAAACGGTGCGGGAGCGGCAGGGGCGGCAATTTGCCGATTGCTTGTTAATCTCGGCGTTTCGAATATTATAATCTGCAATAGTGACGGGGCTTTATACAGGGGCAGAGAAAATATGAGCGAAAGCTATAGGGAGCTTGCAAAAATTACAAATCCCGAAAATGAAAGCGGCGAGCTTAAAAAGGTTATAAAAGGAGCGGATGTGTTTATAGGTGTTTCGGTTGGGGGTGCGCTAACAAAGGAAACGGTTGCCGAAATGAACAGGGACGCCGTTGTTTTTGCACTTGCAAATCCTACTCCCGAAATATTGCCGGATGAAGCAAAGGCGGGCGGAGCGGCAGTAGTCGGAACGGGAAGGTCGGATTTTCCCAATCAGATAAATAATCTTCTCGCTTTTCCGGGCATATTCAGGGGTGCGCTCGATGTAAGAGCTTCGGATATTAACGAGAGTATGCATAAAGCGGCGGTTTTTGCGCTTGCAGGCTTGGTGAGTGAAAAACAGTTTTGCAGAGATTTTATACTTCCCGATCCCTTAGATAAAAAAACAGCCGCCGCAGTGGCAAAAGCGGTAGCTGAAGCGGCGGTTAAATCGGGCGTGGCAAGAATTTAAAAGGTTTCGGGTGTTATTCCGTTCAAAAGCAAAACGGCAGCTGCCGCCATAACCGCAAACGGTGTATAATCTTCTGAAAGCTTTATCTTAAATTCACCCGGAAAAATATCGTTGCCCTTGCAATCCGTAACCGTTCGCTGCAGTGAAGCAAGCAGGGAAGAACTGTTAAGGCTTGAAAGGGTAACGGTGTTTTTGGAGCCCATACCGCAGCTTATTACAGGTATATTGTTTTCTTTAAAAAGGCTGAGTGCGGTTTTGTTGGTGTCTTCGCATATCCCGATCATTCCATTTGGGAAGCTCTGACCCGAAAATCTTTCGGTATCGTCTAAAAATACGGCTACTCCGTTTTCAAGGTTAAGATCGGTCTTTTTATATTCGCTTACTATGGTAAATATTCCGTTGCCTGTGCTTACCGCCTTATCTGAAATATAGCTTGCACCGCAACCGGTAAGTATTTTTATAAGCTCCCGTTCGGTTGCGCTTTTTCTGCCCGAAAAAAGTATTACCATATAATTCACCCAACCCTTATTATCTGCAAAGGGTTCGGATTTATTATATAAAAAACAAAGCTCACGGTTACCGTGAGCTTAATTCCTTAGTTATTGCATTGAATATATAAATAAGCAGTGAAAGGAAAAGGAATGTTCCGCAAACAATGTAAAACGGAAGATAATAGCGGCCCGCTATAAGGGTAATAAGGGCGATTATCAAACAACAGTAACAGATTACCCTGAAATCGTGAGATACACGGTCCGACGGAAAACCGCCCGATAAAACAGCCTTTAAAATTTTCCTGAGTTTTAGCAGAGCAAACCCGAGAAACGGGGCACACGGATAGCAAGTTACCATTATTGTGGAAGCGAGCGTCTGCGAACGGTGCTTTACCTCCACATACCACGAAACACCGAAAGGAAGAAGTGCGGCAACTATTATAAGAACACAAATGAAAATGTCCGTAAGTATAAGGCAGAGCTTTAAGGATTTTTGTGCATTAAGCATTTATCTGAGCCTCCTATTATTATCTGAATACATTATACATTTTAATTGACGGAAAAGCAACCCCGTAAAATTAAAAAGCACGCAAAGCGTGCTTTTTAATTTTATTTTCGGTTTTTAAGCCGTTTGTCACATTTTACGGAAAGATATGTTCCTATGCTTTGGAATATCTGAACGAGGAGTATAAGAAATACAACCGCAAAGAACATTACAAGATATTGGTATCTGTAATAACCGTAGTTAATTGCAATCTTACCGAGTCCGCCGCCTCCGATAATTCCGCTCATAGCAGAGTAACCGAGTATTGTTGTGATTGCTATTGTTGCATTGGAGATAAGCGACGGTACGCTTTCGGGAAGCATTACCTTAACTATTATCTGGACCGGAGAAGCGCCCATGCTTTGTGCGGTTTCTATGATGTTGGGATTGATTTCACGGAGACTGCCTTCGATAAGGCGTGCAACAAACGGGAAAGCCGCAATAACAAGCGGAACTATTGTTGCGGGAGTACCCACAACAGTGCCCACAATAAGGCGTGTCAGCGGAAATACCATTATCATAAGAATAAGGAACGGAACCGAACGCAGAAGGTTAATAATTACATTAAGTACATGAAGAACACTTTTCGGTATTTTAATAATTTTGCCGTCTTCACCTGCTACAAGCAATACACCGAGCGGAAGACCGATTATTATTGCAAAAAAGGTTGAAAGCACGGTTACATATACCGTTTCCCATATAGCAAGAGGAAATTCCGTTTTAAGTATGTCCATTGCCTTTATAAATGATTCGGAAGCAAAAAAATCACTCATTATCGGTAACCTCCTGTGCAAAAATGTCCGGTATCTCTCTTAGATATTTAAGTGCGCTGTCAAGCTGTTCTTTGCCGCCCGTAATACCGAGGAGCATATTGCCGTAGGCTTTATCGCCTATGCTTTTTGTAGATGCCGAAAGTATACTTGCGGTAATTCCTTTTTCAATAGCCATTTTGGCGATAAGGGGCGTTTTTGTGGCGTTTGCACCGTTAAACACCACTCGAATTACACTTTCGTTTTCTGAGCTTACGGCACTTTGCTCAAACCCGTCCGGATAAACAAGGGCACGGGCAGCTTTTGATTTCGGTGCGGAGAAAACATCGCTTACCGCACCCACTTCCGCAACACTGCCGTTGTCAAGTATGGCAACCTTCGTGCAGATTTGTTCCACAACGCTCATTTGATGGGTAATAACTATAACGGTTATACCGAGTCTGTCGTGTATATCACGAATCAGCGATAAAATTGACTGGGTTGTTTGGGGATCAAGGGCGCTTGTCGCCTCGTCACATAACAGAATCTTCGGGTGAGTTGCAAGCGCACGGGCAATGGCAACCCTTTGCTGCTGACCGCCCGAAAGCTGTGCCGGATAAGCCTTAAGCTTTTCGCCGAGTCCCACTAATTCTAAAAGCTCCTTGGCACGCTTTTCGGCTTCGGATTTTTTAACGCCCGCAAGCTCAAGCGGAAAGCAGACATTTTTTAGGCAATTTCTCTGCATAAGAAGATTAAAACCCTGAAATATCATTGTAATGTTTTGGCGTTCTTTCCTTAATTCGGACTCGCTCAAGCTGCCCATATCACGGCCGTCTATAATTATTTTTCCCTCTGTGGGGCGTTCAAGCATATTAATACTGCGGACAAGGGTGCTTTTACCTGCACCGCTCATACCTATAATTCCGTATATGTCTCCGTCCTCTATTGTAAGAGATATGTTTTTAAGAGCTTCAACGCTTCCGCCGGCAGTGTTGAAGGTCTTTGTTAGGTTTTTAATCTCAATCATTTATTTTCTCCTGACAGGGAAATAACGCCGACTGCAAATGCAGACAGCGTTATTCTGTAAATGTAATTACTTTTCAATAGTGTCAAGTGTTGACTGCTTGCCGCCGTAAAGACCCATCGGTTCAACATGAATAGCGGCAACCTTTACTATGTGAGTGCCGTTTTCAGCATTGAAATCGTCAAGATACGGAGTGTGCTGGAAGTAGTTTGCGTCAACCTCGCCGCTTTCAACAACATTGTTGGGTTGAACATAGTCTGTGAATTCTTTAATATCAAGGGTAATATCCTTTTCGGCAAGTATTTCTTTAGCTACCGCAAGTATTTCTGCATGGGGAGAGGGCGAAGCTGCAACTGAAATCTTTTTACCCTTAAGAGCATCGTAATCAACAGAAGAATCAAATCCGTCGCCGGGGTTTTCAACAACGCTTACAACAGCACCGCTGTATTTTTCGGAAATAAAGTCTGCAACCTTTTTGCTTTCAAGAGCGGCAACAAGAGCTTTTATTGCGTCTGAATTTTCATTGCCGGACTTAACTGCAAGTATGTTGCTGTAAGCGGAAGAGGAATTTTCAATTACAAGTGAATCCTTTACGGGGTTAAGGTTTGCCGGAAGAGCGTAGTTTGAGTTGATTACCGCATAATCAACATCCTTAAGTACATTGGGAAGCTGAGCTGCTTCAACTTCTTTGAATTTTATGTTGTGCGGATTTTCGGCAATATCTTTAACTGTGGCTTTAATGTCTGCGCCGTCTTTAAGTTTAATATAACCCTTTTCTTCCAAAAGAAGAAGTGCACGGGCTTCGTTTGTGGTGTCGTTCGGAACTGCGATGGTTATGGCAGAGCTTTTATCGCCGCCGTCCTTACTGCCGCAACCGGCAAATACACCGAGGGCTAACACTGTGAGAAGTAAAAGAGAAACAATTTTTTTCATTTTAAAAACAACCTTTCAATATTTTTTAAGTTTTATACAGTAATTTTAATAACAGATTGGCTACACATTCGTCCGAATCGGAAATTTGCTCTTACAAGCTCTTCAAATAAATTCTTCATAAAAAAACCTCCGTAGATATAAAAAACCGGGTAACTCCGACAAGAGATTCCCGGTTAAAAGCAAATGATTTAAATTTAACAAATCGCTTTTAATGAGAACACGCCGGAAATTTTGCAACACAAAGCATGCACATGCACATCTGCATACGCATCATAATTATATCGGACATAATGAGCTTTTTCATACGGCTGTTCTCCTTTCAAATCAATTACCTACTTATTGGGTTGGTGTTATATTATCACATTACTGTGTTAATGTCAAGCAATTTTTTAAAATACATTAAATATAACAATTTTTTTTAAAAAATCGCCACTTTTTTATTGTCTAATACAATCTAAGACCTTTTGCGGTGTGTGTGGCGGCGTAAATGCGTTTTCCCTGACGCTTTTTTAATTTTTTTGCCGCCGTTTTCTACTGCAACCGTAAAAATTCTGAAAAGGGACTCTGCGGCAAACGAAAAGATTATTACCATTTGCATTATTGTTGCCGGCAGACGGACTATCGAGAACAACTGCGGTACGAATAAGAAGCAGAGCAGCATACCGATAATGTTTGTAAAGAAAACAAGTAAACGGTACTTGTTAAGCGGCAGACTTATATGTCTTAAAATCATAAAGCCTACAACGGTAAGTACTAAAGTAGAGGCTGTTGCAATGTCATTTTTATTAATTCCGAATACTTCGCCGAAAACCGCAAGCGAGCCTACGGTTACTGTGTCGGTTAAAGCGGCGGGCAGAGCGTTTTTCAAAACGCCCTTTAAGAAATGACCGTCAATGCGGCTTTTATTGCTTTCGAGCGCAAGTAAAAATCCCGGGAGCCCGATTGTGAACATACTTACAAATGATACGTGTGCCGGCTCAAGCGGATAGGAAATCATAAGCACCGACGCCGTAAGCGACAAGAGAAGAGAAAAGATATTTTTAACAAGAAACAGGCTTGCGGAACGCTGAATGTTGTTTACCACTCTGCGGCCCTCTGCAACAACGCTTGGCATATGGGCAAAATCGGAGTCCATAAGGACCACCTTTGCCGCTTGGGATACGGCTTCACTTCCCGAAGCCATAGCTATGCCGCAGTCGGCGTCCTTCATGGCAAGTATATCATTTACGCCGTCACCTGTCATTGCAACGGTGTTTCCCATGTTTTGAAGTGCGTGCACAAGCTTTTGCTTTTGCTTAGGTGTTACTCTGCCGAAAACGGTGTAATATGACGCCGCTTTTTCAAGCTTCTCATCGGTATCAAGCAGGGAAGCATCAATATAATTTTCGGCGTTTTCAATTCCGGCAAGTCTTGCTATTTCGGATACGGTTTCCGGATGGTCGCCCGATATAACCTTTACCTTAACGCCTTGCGCTTTAAAATACTGGAAAGTGGCCTTTGCATTTTTTCTTATTGAGTTTGATATTATTACAAGAGCGGCAGGCACTATGTCATCATCGGTATTGTTGTTATCAAGCGGCGATTTTTGATAAGCAAAAGCTAAAATACGGTATCCCTTTTCTGCATATTCCGCAATTTGCTTCTTTAAAGAGTCAAGCTCATTTTTAAGAACAAATTCCGGCGCACCCAAAACCCAAGTTCCGTTTTCAAATTCGGCAGAACCGAATTTGACTGAAGAGGAAAAGGGAATTACCGATAACGGGGCAGGGAGGGAAATGTCTGTTTTTATGCCCTTACTGTATTCCCTTAAAGCTTCCATAGTGGCGTTGGTGTCCTTTGAGGCGGCAACATAAGCCTTAAGCATAGCCTCGGTCGGAATATCCGGCAAAGCGTCATTATTTTCAAGCCTTATAAGCTGACGAACCTGCATTTTAGGCTCGGTTATAGTGCCTGTTTTATCAACGCAAAGCACATTTACCCGTGCCAAAGCCTCAATGCTTTTCATATCGTTAAGCAATACCTTGCGTCTGCTCAGTCTTATTGTACCTAAGGCAAGGGCTACGGTGGTGAGTAGGTACAGGCCCTCCGGTATCATTCCTATAACTGCCGCTACCGTTGATACTATGCTGTCCGAAAAGGTGATATGCTTTACAAAAAAGCTTTGGTAAAAGAGTATCGAGCCTATCGGTATAAGAATAATACCCATCCATTTTACTATTTTGTTTATAGAGCGTATCATTTCGGACTGCTCGCTGTTGTCAACGCTTTTGGCTTCGGCAGTAAGCTTTGATATATAAGATTCGTCTCCGACATTTTCAAGCTTTGCATAGCACTGACCCGAAACGATAAAGCTGCCGGAAAGCAGTCGGTCGCCCGGAACCTTTGAAATTTCGTCCTCCTCGCCTGTCAGGAGAGCTTCGTTTGTCATTACAGAGCCGTTTACAACTCGGGCGTCGGCACATATCTGGTCGCCTGCGGAGAAAATCACAAGGTCGTCCTTAACAAGCTCCTCTGCACGGAGCTTTATTTTTTGCCCGTCCCTTACGGCTATTGCGTGCGGAGCATTTAAAAGATTCATCTTATCAATGGTCTTTTTGGCTCTTATTTCCTGAATTATGCCTACAAGGGTATTACCTATAACAATGGGCAGAAATGTCAGGTTTCTGATAGAACCTACTATGCAGAGAAGTACTGTTATAACAAGGAAAATAAAGTTAAAATATGTAAAAGTATTGGAGATGATTATTTCCTTTACGCTTTTACCGGCCTGTACCGATGTGCGGTTTGAAAGCCCTGCCTGTTTTCTTTTCCTTACTTCATCCGAGGTGAGCCCCGTTAAACGATTGTTTTGCATTTTCAAACTTCCCTGCAAATGATTTTATATTATTATAGCATAAAATTGTGAACAAATCTTCCATATAATGCTTAGTTACAGAAATCAGAATTACAGGAGTGCTTTAATAAAAGAATTTGTTTCATTTTTGCCGTCTTTTATAATCGCAGCTTGCGCCCTTATCTCAAATGTAAGAGCCGAAGGCAATTATCAAACTATGGAAAGATGGTCACAGACCGAGGAGTTTGCATTATATATATGATAACGGAACATATAAAATCGGTTGTCATATTTAAAAGATGTACGGTATTACCTTGAGCGAAGCGGGGCTTGGATAAGTTAAAAAGCTTTTTAAAAAAACAGCACTTGATTACATTGAAATCAAGCGCTGTTTTTATATGCCGTTTAAAGGATAATACAAACAAGGCCGTTGCAGCCTTCATTTATTACTCTTTCAATAGTTTCCTGTATACGCATTCTGGCATCTGCCGGCATCCTTGAAAGCTTTGTGTGCAAGCCCTCATTCACAAGCTCGTGGAGTGATTTGCCGAATATGTTGGAATCCCATATTTTTACAGGATTTTCTTCAAATTCGCTTAGCAGATACATAACAAGATCCTCCGATTGTTTTTCACTTCCGACGATAGGACTCACTTCTGTTGTAATATTGGCTTTCATAAGATGTATTGACGGAGCGGAGGCTCTCAGCCGTACCCCGTACCTGCCGCCTTGCTTCATTATCTCCGGCTCTTCAAGCTTTAGGTCTTCAATTTCCGGCATAATAATGCCGTAGCCGGTGGCTTCTACCTCGTCAAGGGCGTCCTTGACCTTAGAATACGCTTTTTTAGTAAGTGCCAGATCCTTTATGCTGTCCATTAATTCCTGTTCGTCGTTAATCACAAGCCCTGTTGTTTCGGCCAATATTTTGTAGAAGAGCGAGTTATTTATTTTTATCATTACAGTTGCACTGCCCGAGCCTAAATCGATGTTATCCACTGAAACACCGTCAACATTTTTGCTGTCTTTAAAAGCAGATTCAAAACAGTTAATATCTCTGATATGGTGCATGCACTCCGCCGATTTTTTAATTGTTTCGGTTAAGTCGGTTCTAAGCCAATGCTCAAGCGGCAGAGAATTTATCCACCTTGGGAAATTAATGCATATTTCTTTTATCGGGAATTCAAACAGTATGCGGGAAAGTATTTTTTTAATACCGTCTTCAT
>JAFOYI010000066.1 GCA_017391425.1 Clostridia bacterium
CCTCTTGAATGACACCGTCTTTTGCGGTCTGTCTCTTAAAACGACGCAAAGCGTTATCAAGTGATTCATTCTCTTTTACTCTTACCTGACTCATTATATTCCCTCCCTCCGCAAAATAGCAGGGGTTTAATCTAATCGCAAGGCTTATTATACTATATATGCGCAACATAGTCAAGAATTACTTTACTTTGTGCCCAAAAAGCCTTTTAAAGGTTATCCCCTTAAAGCAATAACATTAGCAACGATCGCCAATACGAAGAAAAGGACTGCGATCCACTTTGTCCAGCGTGCTAACGACGCATCGAAAGTTCTTGCTTTGTTTTTGGAAAGGAATGTATCGGCACCGCCGGATATCGCACCGTTTATACCGGCACGGTGACCCTGCTGTAAAAGAACGACTGCGATTATGAAAAGTGATACCAGAATAACTACTATTCCGAGAATTATCTCAACTACACTCACGGATTACACCTCCATTACACAAATAAACAAATATATAATACCATAACAAGTTAAAATTTGCAATAAATATTTTCAACAAAACGGAAATTTATTTTACTACGATATTAACAAGCTTTTTAGGTACATAAAGTTCTTTTACAATCGTTTTTCCGTCGGTTGCGGCGGCAACAGCGTCCTCTGCCTTGGCGGCGGATATGGCGTCAGTAGCCGATATATCGGCGGGGACATTTATTCTCGCCTTAATTTTGCCGTTTACCTGAACCGCTATTTCGACAGTGCTTTCCGCACACTTGCTCTCATCAAAATCCGGCCACTCAGCTTCGTTTAACATTCCGTCAAATCCGGCTCCCTGCCACAGCTCCTCGGTAATATGCGGAGCAAACGGGTTAAGCAAAATAAGGTATGTTTTAAACTCCGCATTATTAACAGAACCTGTTGACTGAATATCGTTAAGCAACGACATAAGCGCAGCTATTGCGGTATTCATTTTAAGCCCCTCAATATCCTCTGTTACCTTTTTAACCGTGCGGTTAAATGCGGCTTCAAGCTCTTTTCTGTAAGCGTCACCGTCGGTAAGCTTTTCGGAAAGACCCCATACCTTGTCAAGAAAACGCTTACTGCCCTTAATCGAAGATTGGCTCCAGGGTGCCGCTTTTTCAAAATCGCCTATGAACATCTCGTATACACGCATGGTATCTGCGCCGTAATCACGGACTATTTCATCGGGATTTACTACATTTCCTCTTGATTTTGACATCTTCTCGCCGTTCTCGCCCAAAATCATACCGTGGCTTGTACGCTTTGCATACGGTTCCGGCGTAGGAACTGCGCCTATATCATATAAGAATTTATGCCAGAAACGGCTGTAAAGCAGATGCAGTGTGGTATGCTCCATTCCGCCGTTGTACCAGTCAACGGGAGTCCAGTATTCAAGAGCCTCCTTAGACGCCAATTCCTTATCGTTGTGCGGGTCGCAATAACGGAGGAAATACCACGAAGAACCTGCCCACTGAGGCATTGTATCTGTTTCACGCTTAGCCGTTCCTCCGCAGTGGGGACAGGTTGTATTTACCCAATCGGTCATTTTTGCAAGCGGTGATTCGCCGTTATCGGTAGGTTCATAAGAATCGACATTCGGAAGAACAAGCGGAAGCTCGCTTTCGGGTACGGGAACATATCCGCATTTTTCGCAGTGAACTATCGGAATAGGCTCGCCCCAATAGCGCTGGCGTGAAAATACCCAGTCACGAAGCTTGTAATTGGTTTTAACCTCTCCGAGATTTTTTTCTTTAAGCCATTTTTGAATTGCCTTTTTTGCGTCCTCAACGCTCATACCGTCAAGGAATCCGGAATTAACAAGCTTGCCTGTCGCACATTCGGTATACGGCGCCGTCTGTACATCCTCGCCGCCCGATACTACCTCTATTATCGGCAAACCGAATTTCTTTGCAAATTCCCAGTCACGGGTATCGTGAGCCGGAACTGCCATAATGGCACCGGTACCGTAGGAAATAAGTACATAATCCGAAATAAATATCGGAACCTCTTTGCCGTTTACGGGATTAATTGCGGTAATACCTTTTAATCTTACGCCGGTTTTGTCCTTTGCAAGCTCGGTACGCTCAAAATCGGATTTTTTGGCCGCCTCCTGCTTATAGGCGGAAACCTCGTCCGTATTTTCTATTTTATCCGCCCATTTTGTGAGCAAGGGATGCTCGGGCGACATAACCATATAAGTAACTCCGAAAAGCGTATCGGCACGGGTGGTAAATACTTCAAATGTATCGCCTATATTTGTTGAAAACTTAACCTGTGTACCGTAAGATTTTCCTATCCAGTTGCGCTGTTGGGTTTTAACTCTTTCAATAAAATCAACATCGTTAAGACCGTCAAGGAGCTTTTCGGCATAATCGGTAATTTTAAGCATCCACTGGCTTTTTTCCTTGTGGATTACCTCGCTTCCGCAACGCTCACAGTGACCGTTTACAACCTCTTCGTTGGCAAGCACGCATTTACAGGAAGTGCACCAGTTTACCGACATTTTTTTCTTGTACGCAAGACCTTTTTTGTAAAGCTGAAGAAAAATCCACTGGGTCCATTTGTAATATTCGGGGTCGGTGGTGTTTATTTCCCTGCTCCAATCAAAAGAAAAGCCCAACGATTTAAGCTGTCTTTTAAAGTTTGCTATATTGTTCTTTGTAACCTCAGCCGGATGAATGTGATTTTTAATAGCAAAGTTTTCGGTAGGAAGACCGAAAGCGTCCCAGCCCATAGGATAAAGGACATTATAACCCTGAAGCCTTTTTTTACGGCACACAATGTCTATTGCGGTGTAAGAGCGTGGATGGCCCACATGAAGTCCCTGACCTGACGGATAAGGAAATTCAACCAAACCGTAAAACTTAGGCAGCGAATAATCGTCTTTAGCGGCGAAGGTCTGCTTTTCATCCCATATATCCTGCCACTTTTTTTCAATTTTTGCGTAATCGTAATCTTTAGCCATTGTTAATCCCCCTCGGATTCTGTAAGCACTTCGCTTAAATCAATTTGTTCGCCGTCGCTCCACATTTTATCAAGATCGTAAAACTCACGCTGATCACGGCTGAAAATATGAATTATAACCGTACCGTAATCAAGCACTATCCAACCGGTTGTTTTACCTTCTATATGATGCACAGCAACGCCTGCCTCGTTTAGTTTTTCCTCAGCCACATCGGCAAGAGCCCTTACATGTGTAGAAGAAGTTGCGGTACACATTAAAAAATAATCCGCAAGCACGGTCAAATCAGACACCTTAACGGCATTAAGCTGACGGGCCTTTTTAGCATTAAGCGCATTTGCGGCGATTTTCAAAATTTCAAAAGCTTCCATATAGTGTTTCCCTTCTTAAAGTACCGCCTGATTATATGCAGCAACCGTATCTGTATGAACGGCTTTTTCGGCATTAACCAAGTCCGTAATAGAATAGCAAAGCGCATAAACAAATGCCTTTTCAAGTGATTCGTTTACATAGCGCCTTATAACATCAACATCTTCGTAATCACGGTCTGCCGATGTAAAATCGGCAAGGTAAAGAATTTTTGCAAGCAGCGACATATCCGCCTTTGCCGTTGTATGGTAACGGATAGCGTCGATAATTTCCGTATCATCTATCCCTATAAAATGCTCTGCATAGGCTGCGCCCGAAATTGCGTGCCATAGCTTTTTGGCATTTTTTTCGACATCGGATAAAATTATACCAAATTCCTTAAATATTTTCAAGTGCTCCTCATCGGGAGCATTTTTTGTAATATCGTGCAAAAGTCCGGCAAGATATGCCTTTTCCTGATCCGCACCGTACTTTACAGCCAGACGCTTTGCCTCGTCCGCAACACAAAGCGAATGATAATAACGCTTCTCGTTAAGCCGTTTTTTAAGTATTTCCTTAAGCGCATCATAATCGGTTATGTTTTCCACCGTAAATCCTCCCGTCAACTATATATTTATACACCTTTTCGGGTAAAAAATCAGCCGATTTTTCTATATTGTTTCTTATAAACGATGATGAAACTTCAGGTACATCGTCATCACAAACGGTTATTTTCATACCCATTTCACTGTATTTTAATACCGCCTTATCAAAACCGTCTTTATCGGTTTCGGTCCGTCTGAACACCGTAAACGGCACTTCCTTTAAAAGCTCCTCGTATTTATACCATTTATCAAACGATATCAGCATATCTCCCCCGCAAACAAATGTAAATCTGCGCTCAGGATACTTTTGCTTTAAGAGCTTTAAGGTATCGTAACTGTAGCTTTTCCCCGTTCTTTCAAATTCTATTAAACAAATTTTTGTCTTTTTCAAGCCCGAAATAAGCAAGCGGCACATATTAATTCTGTCATCATCGGTTGCCAAAAAGTCACATACTTTATGCGGCGGTATTCTATCCGGCATAAGCCAGATTTCATCAATATCGCTTTTTCCTTCAAGCGCCTCAAGCATACGGAGATGACCTATATGCGGAGGATTAAATGTTCCCCCGAATAAAGCGGTATAACCCATTACTTCACCAGCTTTATTTGCTTGTTGTTTCGGCTTTCCCTGTAAAGCACAAATCTTGAACCTATCACCTGAACCACATCGGAGCCGGTCTTTTCCGCAATAAGCTCCGCCGCCTCTCTTGAGGAAACAGGACATGTTTCAAGCGTTCTCAGCTTTATAAGCTCTCTTGCTTCAAGGGCGTCGTCAGCCTGTTTTACCGTGTTTTCCGTAACTCCGCCCTTGCCTACCTGGAATATGGTTTCAAGTGAATTTGCAAGGCCTCTTAACTGTGCACGCTGTCTGCTGTTTAACATTGAATTTCTCCGTTTAAATGTATTTTTTTAATTCTTCTTTAAAGATTCTCAGAGCATTCCCTCTGTGACTCACCTTGTCTTTTTCCTCGGGCGTCATTTCGGCATAACAGCCGGCGCTGCATATAAACAAAGGATCATAGCCAAAGCCGCCGTCACCGTGACATTCCTCCGCAACATAGCCTTTACATTCTCCTCTTACGGTGAACTCTCTGCCGTCGGGAAAAACACAGGCAATAGCGGAAACAAAGGTAGCGGTTCTTTTTTCTTTAGGCACACCTTTTAAAGCGCAAAGCAGTTTTTCATTGTTTGAAGCGTAGGAAGCGCCCATTCCCGAATAGTGTGCCGAATACAGTCCCGGCGCACCGTCAAGAAAGTCAACCGAAAGCCCTGAATCGTCAGCAACCGTTATAAGTCCTGTTACCTTTAATCCGGAATGTGCCTTTAAAAGAGCGTTTTCCTCGTAGCTTGTCCCGGTTTCCTCTACCTCCGGCAATGGGTTTTCAAGATTATTTTCACTTAAAACCTCAAATCCCATCGGTACAAGTATTCTTTCAAGCTCTTTTAATTTGTTGTGATTTTTTGTTGCGATAAATACTTTCATTCAAAGCTCCTCAAAAATTCCGTCGGCAAATTCTTCGGCAGAGAAGGGTTGAAGATCGTCGATTCCCTCTCCTACTCCGACAAATTTTACCGGTATACCGAGTTCGTTTTTTATAGCTATTATTATACCGCCTTTTGCGGTTCCGTCAAGCTTTGTTAATACTATTCCTGTTATATTTGCAACATTTTTAAATTCTCTTGCCTGATTTACCGCATTTTGACCGGTAGCCGCATCAAGAACAAGCAAAGTTTCCACCGAAGCGTCCGGCAGTTCTCTGCCTATAACACGGTATATTTTTGCAAGCTCATCCATAAGATTTTTTTTGTTATGAAGTCTTCCGGCGGTATCACATATAATCACATCTGCATTTTTTGATTTGGCGGAAGCTATGGTATCAAATACAACCGATGCCGGATCGGTTCCCTCTACGCTTTTAACCATTGTAACGCCGGCACGCTCAGCCCAAATTCCAAGCTGGTCGATAGCGGCGGCACGGAATGTATCGGCAGCGCCGAGAACCACCTTTTTGCCCTCGTTTTTAAGTTTTAAAGAAAGCTTGCCTATCGTAGTGGTTTTTCCTACGCCGTTAACTCCGATAACAAGAATAACAGACGGTTTTGTTTCAAGCCGCAGTTCCTCGTCGCCGCCCAGCATATCGGTAATGATTTCTTTCATAAGTCCCTTGATTTCGGACGGGTCGGTAATTCCGGTTTCCTTAATGCGTTTTCTCAATCTGTCGCATATTTCCGCAGAGGTCTCAACGCCTATATCGGACATAACAAGCGTTTCTTCAAGCTCCTCAAACAGCTCCTCGTCTATTTTGGTAAAGCTGTTGATTATGCCGTTTACTCCGCTTAAAACAGAGTCTCTTGTTTTTTTAAGTCCCTCTTTTATTTTACTGAATAAACCCATTGCTATCCTGCCTTTAAATAGAATTATGCGCCCTTTGTAAGAAGTGCTTTTTCAAGCTCTGCAACATTAAGCTCCAAGAGCTTTGTAACGCCCTTTTCCTGCATTGTAACGCCGTACAGCATATCTGCCGCTTCCATGGTACCCCGTCTGTGGGTAACGCAAATAAACTGCGTTGCAAAATCGGAACGCTTCATATAGTCGGCAAATCTGTCAACATTTATATCGTCAAGTGCAGTATCAACCTCATCAAGGAAGCAGAACGGAGGCGCATTTACACGCATTATCGCAAAATAAATTGAAAGTGCGATAAGCGCCTTTTCACCGCCGGAAAGTCCGTCAAGGCTCGGTACATTTTTACCTGGAAGCTTGACATTTATATCAATTCCGCTTTCAAGCACATTTTCCGGGTCGGAAAGCGAAAGCGAAGCAACGCCCCCGCCGAAAAGCTCGGTAAAGGTCTTTGCAAAATTCTCGTTAATTCTTGCAAATCCTTCGGTAAATATATCCTGCATTTGATGTGTAAGCTGATTTATCAGCTTATGAAGCTCAGCCCTTGTAGTTTCAACATCATTTATCTGCGAGGACATAAATTCATACCGCTCGCTTACCTCTTTATATTCCTGAATAGCAGATACATTTACACTGCCTAAGCCTCTTATCTTTGACTTAATTTCAGCCAGCGACTTTTTTGCATCGGACGGTTTTTCTATGCGTATTCCGATTTTTTCCGCCTCGCTCCTTGTAAGCTGATATTCGTCATAAAGCTGTTTTATAACATCGTCGTATTCCTTAAGCATAACTTCCTTACGCTCTGTAAGGCGAGCTAATTCTCCGCCGATTTTTTCACGGGCGGCAGTTTGGTCACGCTCACCCGAGCGAAGCTCCATACCGGTTTTTTCGGTTTGGTTACGCTTTTCAAGAAGCTCGTTAATAAGATTCTCGGTTTCAGCGATACGTGTTTTAACCGAATCGATATTTGCCTTTAATTCTTCGGTTTTTGCATTAAGCTCACCGATTTTTGCATTATGCTCGGCAATCTCTTTTTCGATTGCCTCGGTGCGCTCCGTGCGGCTTTCAGCCATTAACTGCAGATCGTTTGCCGATTGATTTACAGCCTCGATATCCTTTTGCAGCTCTATTATCGAAAGCTTGACAGCGGTAATTTCGCTTGCAGTGTTCTCTCTTTCCTGATTAAGACCCTCTCTGCCGCCTGTCATACTGTCTATCTTTTGCTGAACTGCGGTTTTTTGTGAGTCAAGCTCTGCGATTATCTTTGCGGCAGAAGCCGAAATCTCACGCAGATTTTTAAGCTTTTGTTCGCTGTTTTCTTTTTCTTCGATAAGCAATTTCAACTGTGACTTTGCGGTTTCGTTAAGCTCGCCGATCCTTTTAAGCTCCGCAAGCGTGCGGATTTTATCCTCGTTTGCGTTGGCGGCGTCCGCCTTTTGCGCTGTAATATCGGCATTAACTCCGTTAAGCGCCGCAACCGCATCATTAAGCTGATTTTCTGTTTCTTTAAGCTTTTTTTCAAGCCTTTGTGCGTCATCTTCAAGTGATTTAATATCACTTCCACGGCTTAAAAGACCTGCGTTTTTAGTTAGCGAACCGCCGGTAAGCGAACCGCCCGGGTTTACAACCTGACCGTCAAGCGTTACTGTTTTTACACGGTATCCGTACTTTTTTGCAATGCTTACGGCACAGTCAATATCCTCGGCAACAACTACCGCTCCCAGCAGATATTTGATTATTTCTCGGTATTTTGGCTCTGTATCTACAAGCTCGCTTGCAATACCTATAAAGCCGGGCATATCCTCAAAGCCGTGTTCCTTAAATTCTCGTGCCTTAATAGTGGCAACAGGCAAAAATGTCGCCCTGCCGCCCTTGCTTGATTTTAAATATGCTATTGCTCTTTTAGCATCGGCTTCGGTTTCGGTAATAACATTCTGTATCGCCGCTGCCAGTGCGGTTTCAACCGCTACCGAGTATTTCTTCTCTACCGCAATAAGCTTAGAAACCGGTCCGCAGATGCCTCGCAGCAAGCCCTTGTCAGCCTCACCCATTACCGCTTTTACAGAATGGCTGAAACCGTCCATATTGTTTTCAAGGTCCTTCAATATCTGAATACGGCGGCGCTTTGCCTCTAAATCAAGGCGTGTGTTATCAAGCTCTGCTTTCACCTTTTCGGCGTTTTCTTCCTTTGATTTCAGTCTTAATTCATATCCTTTAATTGAATTATTAAGACTCACAAGCGTTTCCTCGATACCGTCAAGCAACTTTTTATTACCGTCAAATTCCGAATTTAATTCTTCAATTTCCTTTTCGTATTGAAGAATCTGATTTTCGGACAAAGCGCATCTTGCGGTAATCTCTTCGGCAGTAGTGTCCGCCGTCACCATTTCAACCCGTTTATCGGCGCTTTCTGCGGTAAGCCTGTTAAGTGTTTTTGCCTCGTTTTCGATATTTCTTGAAATACTTTCGCTGTCGGACAAAAGCGAATTAAGCTTATCCTCAAGCTCCTTTTCCTTAACGGAAAGCTCTTCTTTTTTAAGACCTTTTTCCTGTGCCGATTTTCTCTTTTCTTTTATTTGGGCGTAAGTCTCGGCAGAGGATACTCCGAGCTGTTCTTTTTCTTCATTAAGCTTTAATACTGATTTTTTATTGTATTCAATATCATTATTTATAACCGTTATTGCACTTTCAGTCTTCACTATTTCGGCGTTAAAGTTTGAAATGTTAAGACGCTCGCCCTCTATATCTGAGGTCAGCTTTGCAAAATATGCGGTGTTTTCCTCCGCCTTTCGGTCAAAATCCGAAAGTGCCTCGTCAATTTCACGGTAAGTAAGCTGTGCCGCCGCAATCTTGCTTTCCTGATTTCTCAGTGCTTCTTTTGAGTTTTCAAGCGTGTAAAGCCAAAGACCTATTTCAAGCTCCTTTTTACTTTCCGAAAGCTCCAAAAACTTTTGTGCTTTACGGCTTTGCTCGGCAAGCGGTCCGACACGTGCGCCAAGCTCATCTGCAATATCGTGAAGACGCAACAGGTTATCCTCAGCCGCAGTAAGCTTTCTCTCGGCCTCGGATTTTCTGTAACGGTACTTTGAAATACCGGCGGCTTCTTCAAAAATATCCCGTCTCTCGCCCGACTTTGAGCTTATTATTGTATCAATTTTACCCTGACCGATCATTGAATAGCCGTCTCTTCCGAGTCCGGTATCCATAAACAGCTCATGTATATCTTTAAGTCTGACGGAAATTCCGTTTATTGCATATTCGCTTTCATGTGAACGGTAATAGCGACGTGTCACCGCTACCGTATCGTTATCAAAATTAAGGGTTCTGTCGGAATTGTCTATATTAAGCGTAACCTCGCAGAAGCCGTGCGGACGGCGTGTTTCCGTTCCGCCGAAAATAACATCCTCCATAGACTGTCCTCTGAGGCTCTTTGTAGACTGTTCGCCGAGTACCCAACGAACGGCGTCGGATATATTGCTTTTTCCGCTGCCGTTAGGTCCTACAACCGCAGTAACACCTTTACCGAATTTAAGCACCGTTTTATCGGCAAAAGACTTAAATCCCTGAATCTGTATAGAAGTTAAAAGCATATATTACACCGTCCTCTCTATTCTGTAATTCAAATTGCTCAAATCGCCGTCTGTTTTCACACGGCAATCGTATCCCAACGATTTCAGATGGGTAAGGTTTTTCCTTCCCTGCCCGATCATTTTTGAAACATCGGATTTTCCGACAAATATTGTATAGCTTCCCTTTTCTTTTAAATCCTTTAAAACATCGGTAAGCATTATGCTTGACTGACACAACTCACTGAATGCGGGATGCCAAGGTCCCGCTATATAAGCGTCCTCCTCTATGGAATGAAGTCCGAGTCTTATCACCTTTATACCCTCTGAATTGAAAAGCTTATAAAGCTTTACGGCAAGGTTTACCGCCTCTGAAAGTGACTGCGGTTTATATATACCGTCCGCATAAAGCGCCGCCAAATCGGTATCCTTTAATACGATTGTCGGGTAAATGCGAACCGTTGCCGGTCTTAAAGCTATAAGCTTTTGGGCGGTTTTAATTGCCGAGGAGTCATTATCCGCATAAAGACCGGTCATCATCTGAAGACCGAGCTCAAAGCCGTATTCTTTAATAAGCTCAGACGCCCTTGCAACTTCACCGGAGGTATGACCTCTGTTATTCATTTTAAGCACCCTGTCGTTCATACTCTGAGCACCGAGTTCTACCGAAGTCACACCGTATTCCTTTAAAAGGTCCAGTATTTCACCGTCTATTGCGTCCGGTCTTGTGGAAATTCTTATACCTCTTACCGTTTTGTCCTTAACATATTTTGCCGCAGCTTTTAAAAGGTCTGTCATATAAGAACGGTTTATTGCGGTAAAGCTGCCGCCGAAAAAAGCAATTTCGGCAGTTTCCGGATTGAATTTTTTACCGTTTAAAGCCGCTTTAACCGCCTTATCGACATCGGCAGAGTTGGGTGCTTTATTAGCGCCGGTTATATAACGCTGGTTACAAAAGCTGCATTTATTCGGACAGCCGATATGCGGCACGAATATAGAAATATTTGAGTGGGCAAGGCTCATATTTCCTCACCCATAAGCATAAGCGCCTCTTTAGCCGCCATTTGCTCCGCCCGTTTTTTGTTTTTACCTGTACCTTTACCGATAACATTCGAATTAAGCCTTACCTCAACCGTAAACTCTTTATCGTGGTCGGGTCCGCTTTCCCCTGTAAGAATGTAGCTTACGGTTTCCTCGGGGTTGCGCTGTATTATTTCCTGCAGTGCGGTTTTATAATCCTTGAATACCTCATCGTCCGTATGCTGTAATTCACGCAGAACAAAATTCATAACATGTCTTCTTGCAGGCTCCATGCCGCCGTCAAGGTAAATTGCCGCCAAAACCGCTTCAAAGGCGTCGGCTAATATAGAGTCTCTTTCTCTTCCGCCGCCCTTTTCCTCGCCTTTGCCGAGCATAAGATAATCCCCCAGGTTCAACTCCCTTGAAAAGGTGCAAAGCGATTTTTCGCACACAAGCGAGGCTCTGAGCTTTGTAAGCTCACCCTCCGGCATATTCGGATAGTGCTTATATATATAATCCGAAACTACGATTGAAAGCACCGAATCGCCCAAAAATTCAAGCCTTTCGTTTGAGGAAAAGCCGCTTCTCACCTCGTTTGCGTAAGAAGAGTGGGTAAGCGCATTTTTAAGTAAATCGATATTTTTGAATTTATAACCTAATTTTTCCTCTAAACCGTCCATATTTATCCTTCTTTTTTATTATTGCAGTGAGGCTGAAATTTTTTCAACTACGCCTGTTTCGGTAAACTTTACAGCCTGTTTTATTGCATTTTTAACAGCCTTGGCATCAGAAGAACCGTGCGCCTTAATAACCGTTCCGTTAACGCCTAAAAGCGGCGCTCCGCCGACTTCCGAGCTGTCCAACATTTTTTTAAGACCGCCTAAATCCTTCTTTACTGCAAGGGCGGCTAATTTATTTAAAGTGCTTTTGTAAAAAACATTCTTAATAAGTCCGAAAAGCGTTGATGCGGAGCCTTCTATAAGCTTTAGGGCAATGTTGCCGGTAAATCCGTCGGTTATTACGGCGTCGCACACGCCCTTAGGCATCTCACGGGACTCTATGTTTCCGACAAAATTTATCGGTGCAGCAGACATAAGCTTGTATGCCTCCTTTTGCAGTTCTCCGCCCTTGGTTTCCTCGGATCCTATGTTCAAAAGTCCTATTTTCGGGTTTTCTCTGCCGTCAACATTTTTTAAGTATACATCTGCCATAACCGCAAACTGTAAAAGCATTTCCGGTCGGCAATCGGCATTGGCACCCATATCCATAAGCATATAGCTGCCCGTAGGAGAAGGTATAAGTCCGGCAAGCGCAGGGCGTTTTACACCTTTTATCCTTTTTACAATAAGTGTTCCCCCGACAACTACAGCGCCGGTAGAGCCGGCAGAAACAAAAGCGTCTGCTTTTGCCTCGGAAAGCTCCTTAAACGCAAGTGCCATAGAACTGTTTTTGTGCGCCCTTGTAAGTGAGGTCGGCTCGTCATGCATTGATATAACATCGTCTGTATCTACAATTTTAAGCTCGCCTGAAAATTTCAAAGAGTTATCTTCAATTATTTTTCTTATAACCGTTTCTTTTCCCGTAAGGGTTATTTCCACACCTGTTTCGGATGACGCCAATGCCGCACCCTTAACGATTTCAAGCGGGGCATTATCTCCCCCGAAAGCGTCAACAACAACACGCATTTTTTATTCCTCCGTATTAATATTTTCATTAAACCAATCAAGTGAGCGTTTGGATAAGGCGGCATACCTTTCACGCTTGTCCCTTATTGCGGTATCAAGCGGCGGCAATATGCCGAAATTTGCTCCCATAGGCTGAAAATCCTTAACGCTGCCGTCACAAATATAGTTTAAAAGTGCGCCTATCATAGTAAATTCGGGCAGAACAAGCGGTTTTTCGCCGTTTACCCGTGCCGCCGCATTAATTCCCGCAATTATTCCGCTCGCTGCGGATTCCATATAGCCTTCAACACCGGAAAGCTGACCTGCAAAGTAAATATCGCCGTTTACTTTAAGCGAAAGCTCACGGTTTAAAAGCTTAGGCGAATTAATAAAAGTATTACGGTGCATAACTCCGTAACGCATAAATTCCGCATTATTAAGTCCCGGTATCATTGAAAAAACACGCTTTTGCTCAGGGAATTTAAGATTTGTCTGAAATCCCACAAGATTGTAAAGTGTACCGGCTGAATTTTCACGCCTTAACTGCACCGCCGCCCAAGGTCTGTGTCCCGTCCTCGGATCACGAAGACCAACCGGCTTCAGAGGACCGAATCTTATAGAATCCTCTCCCCGTTTTGCCAAAACCTCGACCGGCATACAGCCCTCGTACACCTTAGGCGCCTTATCAAAACCGTGAACAGGTGCAGACTCAGCATTTATAAGCTCGTTATAAAACGCCGTGTATTCTTCCTTGTTCATAGGGCAGTTAATATAATCGTCTCCGCCCTTATCATATCTTGAAGCGCAAAACGCCTTGCTCATATCTACGCTTTCGGCGGTTACTATCGGTGCCGCCGCATCGTAAAAGCTTAAATTTCCGCCGTCACACAGCTTGCCGATTTTTTCAGCAAGCTCACCGTCCGTAAGCGGACCCGTTGCTACGACAGTCACCTGATTTTCCGGTATATCAGTAACTACGGTTTCCTTTACTGTTATATTCGGATGATTTTTTACGGTTTTAGTAACAATGGAAGAAAAAATATCCCTGTCTACTGCAAGGGCGCCGCCTGCCGCAACAGATGATTTTTCTGCGGCATCAAGGCAAACCGAACCGAAACGGCGCATTTCCTCTTTCAAAAGACCTGCCGCAGAGTCAATACGCATAGCTTTAAGGGAATTTGAGCATACAAGCTCCGCCAAATTATCGCTTTTATGCGCCGGAGTTTTTTTTGCCGGTTTCATTTCAAGCAATTCGACCTTAATGCCCCGTTTTGCTATTTGCAGAGCGGCCTCGCAGCCGGCAAGACCGCCGCCTATAACAGTAATCTTATTCATCTTTTTTACCGTCGGTTTTCTTTTTTCTTGTCGGGCATTCCGAATTCATACAGTATTTTCTGCCCCTTATTCCGTTTATAATATAGCTGCCGCATTCAGGGCATTTTTCACCCGTAGGAATTCCGGGAGCGGCAAAATCGCACTCGGGATAATTCGAACAGCCGTAAAACTTCTTACCCTTTTTGGAAATTTTCTTTACAAGCTTACCGCCGCATTTCGGGCAAGGCTCTTTTACCTCATCCTCTGGAAGCGGTTTTGTGTTTTTACATTCGGGGTAACCCGGGCAAGCAAGGAATTTGCCGAACCTGCCCGATTTAATAACCATTTTTCTGCCGCATTTATCACATACAACATCGGTTTCAATAACCGGAACCTTTACTTTTTTACCCTCAAGCGAGGTTTCCGCCTTATCGTAAAGCTTTTCAAAATCCTTATAGAAATCTCTTATCGTATCTATCCAACCGAGTTTGCCTGCGCCTATTTCGTCAAGCTTTTTCTCAAGTCCGGCAGTAAATTTAACATCGACGATTTTATTAAAGTATTCAACTATAAGGTCGGAGACCACCGTTCCGAGACCTGTCGGTTTAAGAGATTTTTTTTCTCTTTCAATATAATCCCTGCCCAAAATATTAGAGATAATCGGAGCATAGGTTGAAGGTCTGCCTATGCCGTTTTCGTCAAGCGCTTTAATAAGCGTAGGCTCTGTATAACGGGCGGGCGGCTGTGTAAAGTGCTGGTTCGGAGTAAGCTCCTTAAGCTTTAACACATCTCCCTCTTTCATTTCGGGAAGTGCGGCGCCGTCCTCGGACGCATCGTCACGGCCCTCCTCGTAAAGCACGGTAAAGCCGTCAAACTTAACGGAATAACCGCTTGCTTTAAAGAGATAATCACCTGCGGTTATATCTGCGTTTACGGTATTCTGAACGCATACCGCCATCAAGGAGGCTATAAAGCGCTCCCAAATAAGCTTATAAAGCTTATACTGCTCAGCCGTAAGCGTATCCTTAACAGAGTCCGGAGTAATCGTAATCGAAGTAGGTCTGATTGCCTCATGTGCGTCCTGAGCGCCGCTTTTGGTTTTAAAATAGCGAGGCTTTGCCGGAAGATAATCCTTGCCGAATCTTCCGGATATATATTTTTCCGCCGCAGCCCTTGCCTCCTCCGAAATACGGAGTGAATCTGTACGCATATAGGTTATAAGACCTGTAGTGCCTATCCCGGGGACATCAACGCCTTCATAAAGCTGCTGTGCTATTCTCATAGTACGCTGACCTGTAAAGCCTAATTTACGGGATGCCTCCTGTTGAAGGGTTGAGGTAATAAACGGCGGAGCCGGTTGCTTTTGCCGTGTACCTTTTTTAAGCTTTAACACCTTATATTCGGCGTTATCAAGCTCACGGACAATCTTTTCCGCTTCTTCACCGCTTGAAACGGTTTCGATTTTTTTGCCGTCCGCAAAGCCGTAAAGCTTTGCAGAAAAGCTCTTTCTGCCCGAAAGCAGTTTAGCGTCTACCGTCCAATATTCTTCGGCAACAAATTTTTCGATTTCACGCTCACGCTCAACTATGAGACGGAGTGCAACGGTCTGAACACGGCCAGCAGACAGTCCGCTTTTAACCTTTTTCCATAAAAACGGACTTAATTTATAGCCCACAATGCGGTCAAGCACACGCCTTGCCTGCTGTGCGTCCACAAGGTCAAGATTTATTTTATGCGGTGCGGCAATGCCGGATTTAATGCCTGATTCGGTTATTTCGTTAAATGCCACCCTGTTTGCATCATCGAGATTAAGCGCTAAAATCTGTGCCAAATGCCAAGAAATAGCTTCTCCCTCTCTATCAGGGTCGGTTGCAAGCAGTACTTCGTCGCTGTTCGCCGCCGCCTCTTTAAGAGACTTTATAAGCTCCTTTTTGTCTGACATATTTATATATTGCGGCTTAAAATTATGCTCGATATCAACACCCAGCTTTGACTTCGGCAAATCACGGATATGACCCATTGAAGCCATAACCTCATAACCGGGACCTAAATATTTCTTAATGCTCTTTACTTTTGTCGGTGATTCTACTATCAAAAGCTTAGACATCTTTTACCTCCGTAATTATTTGTTGATAAGTTCATATCTGCCGCCCGGAGCAGAGCGTATTATAAGCTCGATTTCAAGCTCTGTCAGTGCTGAAATTATCTCCGACGGTTCAAGACCTGTATCCTTTATTTCTTCAGGATAAAATTTATGCTTATTTAAATGATTATATACTATTTTTGCGTTTTTGGAAAGTGTTTCATTTGATAAATTTTTGTGAACTGATGAATCGGCGGCGGTTTTTTCCATCTTTTGAGGCTTTTCATATGCCTTTTTGATATCTATTTTATCAGGGTATCTCGGTATATATTCGTTAAATATATCCGACATATCAATAAGCGGCTTTGCACCGTCCCTTAAAAGGGCGTTAGATCCGGCATATTCCTCATTTCCTGCATTACCGGGTATGACAAATACATCTCTGCCCTGTTCAGCCGCATGGCGTGCCGTAATCAGTGCGCCGCTTTTACTTCCCGCCTCTATCACGACAGTACAGACCGAAAGACCCGAAAGTATCCTGTTTCTTACCGGAAATGTATACCGTGAAGCACGGTAATGCGGAGGGTATTCGCTTATTAAGCACCCATGCTTTTCGACAAGCGACCTGAGCTGACGGTTCTCGGGAAGATAGTCACTTAAAATTCCGCAACCCATAATAAGAGCCGTAACGCCGCCTGCTTTGAGCGCTCCGTAATGTGCCGCACTGTCACAGCCTAAGGCGCCGCCGCTTACAACAGTAAAACCGGCAAGTGCCAAACGCCTTGCAACCGAGTAAGAGTCAATCTTGCCCTTGTCTGTCACCTTTCTCGGTCCTACTATACATACCGCCGGAATACTGTCAAAATCCGGAAGCTTCCCTTTCACATACAAAACCACCGGTGCGTTCTCTAAAACCGAAAGGCAATAGGGATACCGCTTATCGCCGAGCGGAATTATATCAATGCCGTTTGCTTTACATTCGGCAATTACTTCGTTTGCATAATCGGGACCCGCAGTTTCAAGCCGTTTAAGCTCGTTTACGGTAAAAATTCCTGATTTTGCCCTTTGTTCAGCAGTAGCTTTAAATATATTCTTTGCATTTCCGAAATACTCAAGAGCCTTTACCGCCCTGACACTTCCTGCACCCATAGCATTTGAAAGAGTGATATAATATCCGATCATTTCATCATTTCCCAAATTGCTATTGCGGCTGCGGCAGCAGCGTTAAGCGATTCCGCACGCCCTGTCATCGGTATCGTAACTGCAATATCGGCAGTACTTTTCATTTCGTCAGTCAATCCGTTGGCTTCGTTTCCGATAACAACAACCGAACCGTTTTTGAAGTCACAGTCGGATATTTTAACTGCGTCACTGTCAACCACACAGGCGTAAGATTTCAGTCCCGTGCTTTTTATACCGTCCGCAAAATTATCAAAAATGTATACAGGCATACGAAGAAGTGTACCCATCGAGGCTCTGAGTGCCTTGGGTGAAAACGGGTCGCAGCCGTCCGAAGAAAGAATTATACCGTCTGCGCCGAGCGCCTCTGCCGTGCGTGATACCGCACCGAGATTGGCAGGGTCGGCAACATTTTCAAGTGCTACATATTTCCCGTCTGCTCTGATATTACCGCAATCGAGTTTCTTAATTTTACAAACTGCGATTATTCCCTGCGGAGTTTTAGTGTCGCTTATCTTTTTAAAAAGCGAATCGGGTATTTTAAAGCACCCGTCCGAAACAGAAGAAAACCTTTCAACATCCGAACTGTATTTTTCGTATGCCGTATTAGAGATTATCAGTTTATCAAACCTGATTCCGTTATCGTAAGCGTCCTTGCAAATTCTGAGTCCCTCAAGCACAAACATACCGTTTACACGGCGTTTATCTGCCGAGGTCTGCAAAGCGGAAACAAGCTTGATAAGCGGATTTTCTCTGCTTGTAACAGCGTTAAAAGCTTTCATAAACATCCACCTAATAAACACAAAGTCGCCCGAAGTTAAAAACCCCGGGCGAAAAAATTACTTTTCGAGAGCCTTATTTGCAGCTTTTACGAGAGTCGCAAAGCCGGCGGCGTCATTAACCGCAAGGTCTGCAAGCATTTTACGGTTTATCTGTATTCCTGCCTTGTTAAGACCGTTCATAAAGGTTGAATAGTTCATACCGTTTATCTTAGCGGCAGCCGAAATACGGGTAATCCATAAACGGCGGAAATCACGCTTTTTCTGCCTGCGGCCGATATAAGCGTAATTACCTGATTTCATAACAGCTTCTTTAGCTGTTTTAAAAAGCTTTGATTTAGCGCCGAAATAGCCCTTAGCAAGCTTTAAAGTCTTTTTTCTTCTTTTGCGTGTTGCCAACGCACCTTTAACTCGTGCCATGTGTTATACCTCCACTTTAAAGTCGTTCCTTATTTATAAGGAATCATTTTCTTAACCTTTGCTACATTTGTTACATCTGCGGTAACTACCTTACGAAGATTTCTCTTACGCTTGGTTGTCTTCTTGTTGAGAATGTGCGACTTGAAAGCATGAGCACGCTTAACCTTACCGGTTTTAGTGAGCTTAAAGCGCTTTTTGGCGCCGCTGTGAGTTTTGATCTTAGGCATTGTAATTCCTCCCTAATTAAATTCAACTGCCGTTATTTACCCGATTTAGGGGCTAAAAACATCAGCATATTTCTACCTTCCATTTTTGCCGGTTTTTCAACCGATCCGTGCTCTTCGCAGTACTCAGCAAAGCGCTTCATGGTCTCAAGACCGATTTCGGGATGGCCGAGCTCCCTTCCCCTGAAACGGATAGAAACCTTAACCTTATTGCCCTCGTCAAGAAAGCGCATAGCGTGTTTCCCTTTGGTTTCAAAGTCGTGAACATCAATACTTAAACCCAAACGGATTTCCTTTATCTCAACCGTCTTTTGATTTTTTTTGGCTTCCTTTTCACGCTTAGCCTGTTCAAAACGGTATTTACCGTAATCCATTACCTTACAAACGGGCGGCTGTGCATTAGGTGAAATGCAAACCAAATCAAGATCCGCCGCATATGCGGCTTCAAGCGCCTTTGCAACCGGCATTATACCGAGCTGAGACCCATCCGAACCGATGGTACGGACCTCCTTGAATTTAATACTTTCGTTTACGAAAAGCTCTTTACTGCTGATGTTGATGCACCTCCAAATTTAGTATTGCAGCAAAAC